>JBAVVF010000528.1:0-1897 GCA_049697155.1 Anaerolineales bacterium | reverse complement strand
CAAAGCCTGCTGTTCCTGTTTGGATGGATTCCGACCATCATCGGAGTGGGTCTGCGAGCCATCTTCTATCGGCTGATCCTGCGCATGGATGGCGTCGCCGCGATCGAGAGCCGCGTCCGTTTGCGGTTCGCGGACCGCATTCGGCTCGGTCACGGCGTTTATCTCGATGAAGGGGTGTATCTGCATGCCTGTCCCCAGGGGATCGAGATCGGCCCCCGGAGCATTGTGATGCATGGGGCAGTTTTGCACGTCTACAACTTTCGAGACATGCCGCATTCTCGAATCAGGATCGGCAGCGACAGCCTGATCGGCGAATATTCGGTTATCCGCGGCCAGGGCGGGGTGCAGATCGGAGACCGCGTGTATACTTCACCGTTCACACAGATCATTGCGGTGAACCATATCTTTGATGATCCGGATCGCCCGTTCGCGGAACAGGGGATTACGGCAGAAGGTATCGTTATCGAAGATGATGTCTGGCTGGGGGCCGGCGCGATCGTCACGGATGGTGTCCGCGTGGGGAAGGGCGCGGTCGTCGCAGCAGGGGCCGTGGTCACGAAGGATGTCGCGCCTCATACGGTGGTGGGAGGTGTCCCGGCCAAGCCCATCAAGACGATCGATGGTTCGGACATAGGGAAGTCCGATCGAGCAATTTATCACGCAGTTAAGGATGAAGTTTCATGACAGTTTTGTCAGTGGTTATTCCTGCATACAACGAAGAAAACGGGATTGCGGAGATCGCTTCCCGCGTGCTTTCGGTCGAACCGGCCTTGAAGCAGGCCGGGCTGGAGCGCCTCGAACTGCTCGTCGTGGATGATGGCTCGCGGGACAGGACGGCCGAGGTCGCGGCGGGCATCCCCGGGGTGAGGCTGATCCGTCATTCCAAAAACAAGGGATATGGTGCGGCGCTCAAGACCGGTTTTTCCAAAGCCAGCGGTGAGCTAATCGGATTCCTGGATGCCGATGGAACCTATCCGCCCGAGTATTTTCCGCAGTTATGCCAGGCAGCCCTCCAGGGGACGGATCTTGTCATCGGCTCACGCATGGCCGGCGCAGACAGCCAGATGCCCCTCACACGGCGTATCGGCAATTTCTTTTTTGCCAACCTGCTTACGCTGCTGGGCCGCCAAAAAGTGACCGACAGTGCCAGCGGGATGCGCGTCTTCCGACGGGAGATTCTTGGGCGCATCTATCCTTTGCCCGATGGCTTGAACCTGACGCCGGTGATGAGCACGCGTGCCGTTCACGAGGGAATCAGTATCACCGAGATCCCCATCCCTTACAGCGAGCGCGTGGGCCGCTCGAAACTAAGCGTCATCCGGGACGGAAGCATCTTCATGCAGAGCATGATCTGGACCGCGCTCTCTTACAACCCGGTCCGGATCCTTGGCTTGCTCGGCTTCGCAGGCTTGGGGATCGCGGGCCTTGTCTTTTTGTGGATCCTTTATCTGAGGTCCCAGGGCGTGACCACGCTGACGCCCTGGGGTGTTGCTGCGTTATTCCTTGCTCTGGTTTCCACGATTACCGGTGTTAACCTTGTCGCCCTGGGCATTACCTTCAATTACCTGGTTGCACTGTTCCACGAACAACCCATCCGGCAGGGACTGTTCGGGAAGCCTATCTTCAAGACCCCCCTCGACAGACAATTCGGCTGGATGGGACTTGCGGCGATCTTTGCCGGGCCTGCGCTTGCACTGGTCGCTCTCCTCCTTGGTGCAGGCAGTTGGGAGATCGGTCGTTTGTGGTTTTACATGGTTTGCAGTGCCCTGGTCTTTCTGGTCGGTGTGCAGCTGCTGGTCTACTGGCTGTTGCTGCGAATCCTGGAAGAGTTGAGCCAGCGGGAAATGCTGACAAAGCAGGATATGGGTTAGGAACACTTTGGGCAAGAAATATATCC
>JBAVVF010000527.1:0-13748 GCA_049697155.1 Anaerolineales bacterium | reverse complement strand
TACGAAGAGGCTTTGCCGGAGCAGGCCGACCTGTAAATAAGGAACCCTAAAGGTTCAAGGACCTTTAGGGTTTTTAATGGAAGCAAGCTGCTCCTGCCGCCGTCCCCGACGGCAGACATTAAGGAGATTTGATGATCGCTAACTTTGGTTATGGTGTTTTATTCATATCTTTTCTGGTGACGCTGTACAGCGTCTTTGCGGCCATCTATGGGGACCGCAGGCAGATCCCGGCCATGGTGGAAAGTGCGCGGCGTGCCATGCTGCTCACCTGGCCCCTGCTCACGCTGGCTTCTCTTGTACTTATTTATTTGCTGGTCAATAACCACTATGAAGTCCAGTTCGTTTATGAAGTGACCAGCCGTTCGATGCCGACCTATCTCAAGGTCACGGCCTGGTGGGGCGGACAGGCCGGCTCACTGCTCTTCTGGTCGTGGCTGATGTCGGCGTTCGCCTCGCTGGTGACCCTGCGCAAATGGGACCGCGACCGCGAGTTCCTGCCCTGGGTGATCGTCGTGGCCTGCGTCACGATGGCGTTCTTCATCGGGATGAACGTCTTCTTCGAGAATCCGTTCGCGCAGTTGTACCAGACCTTCGACGGGGTCGCCGCGCACACCCTGCGGCCGGCGGACAGTATTCTCTTCACCCCGGAGGATGGGCGCGGCTTGAATCCGCTCCTGCGCCACCCGGGCATGATCATCCATCCCCCGATGCTTTATCTTGGCTTCGTCTCCTTCGTCATCCCGTACGCCTTCGCGATCGCGGCCCTGATCACCGGCCGCAGCGACGACCGCTGGATCCGCCTGACCCGCCGCTGGACATTGTGGGCCTGGCTCTTCCTCTCGTTTGGTCTGGTGCTCGGTGGACGCTGGGCCTACGACGTGCTCGGCTGGGGCGGCTACTGGGGCTGGGACCCGGTCGAGATCGCGGCCTTCATGCCCTGGCTGACGGGCACAGCGTTCCTGCATTCCGTCATGATCCAGGAAAAGCGCGGCATGTTCAAGCAATGGAACATGCTATTGATCATCCTGACGTATGATCTGGTCATCTTCGGCACATTCCTGACGCGTTCGGGTGTGCTTTCATCCGTACACTCGTTTGCGCAAAGCGCCATCGGTCCCCTGTTCTTCGCTTTCATCGGGTTCACCCTGATCACGTCGGTCGGATTGATCATCTATCGCTGGGACAATTTGAAGTCAGAGACGCAGATGACATCCCTGCTCTCACGTGAAGCACTTTTTCTGCTGAACAACCTTTTGTTCATGAGCATCCTGGTGGTCTGTTTCTGGGGCGTGATCTTCCCCCTGATCTCGGAATTGTTCACCGGTCAGAAAGTAACCTTCGGTCCTCCCTTTTACGAACGCGCCACCTCTCCGCTCTTTGCGGCTTTGATGCTGTTGATGGGTATCGCGCCTCTTTCGGCATGGGGACATTCCACCATCAGGACGCTTGGGCGCGCAATCTGGAAGCCCATCATTGGCGCAGTGCTCATCACCGCCGCGCTATTGGCGACCTACACGCGCAATGTGGGCGCGTTGATCGGCTTCTTCCTCGTGGCTCTTGTCATCCTGGTAACTCTCTATGAATACTGGCGCGGCGGATATGCCCGCCAGCGGAGTCAGGGAGAGAATATTCTCACCGCGCTCTGGAACCTGACCGGACGGAATCGCCGCCGCTATGGCGGATATATTATCCATGTCAGCATGATGCTGATGGCGATCGGCATCCTGGGCATCGAAATCTTCCAGATGGAGACCCAGGGAACATTAAAACAAGGCGAAACACTTTCCCTGTCGAACTATGAACTGAGATACAGAGAGATCGCGCAATGGGATGACCTGCCAAGCGGCGTGAACTACCGCCGGGCAGTCCTGGATGTATACGAGGGTGATGAATATCTGGGTCAGCTGGCCCCGCGTATCGATTACTACTACGACTCACAGCAGAATATGACCATTCCCGGCCAGCGCTCGACCATGAGAGATGATCTCTATGTTCTGCTCGTGGATTGGGAACCCGTTGCTGCCACGGGCGCAACCTTCAAGATCTACGTTAATCCATTGGTCAACTGGCTATGGCTCGGAAGTCTGTTGTTCCTGGCCGGTGTGATCATTGCGGCCTGGCCGGATAAGGAAAGGGAACGTGTCGCCGTTCCTGTAAAAAAGCCTGTTCAGCAGACCAGCGCGGCAGACTAGTGGTGTAGAATGTAACCAGGGAAACAAAATGGGATCATCACGCATTGCTTTTTACTCATTACTTGTAACACTCGTCCTGGCCGGGTTGTGGGCCGGTTCTGCTTCTGCGCAGGGACCCACCCCCACCGACGACGAAGTCAACCGGATCGCCAAGCAGCTCTATTGCCCGGTCTGTGAGAGCACCCCGCTGGACGTCTGCCCGACCGAAGCCTGCCGCCAGTGGCGCGACCTGATCCGCACGATGCTGGCGGAGGGCAAGAGCGAGGCAGAGATCGAGCAATATTTTGTGACGCAGTATGGCGCCCGCGTGCTAGCCGAGCCGCCAAATCGACTGGCCACCTATCTTGTCCCGGCCGTTGCGATCCTGCTGGGCGCGCTCATGCTCTTCCGCGGCTTTCAGATGTGGCTGAAACCCTCCGTGACGGAAGCAGGTCCGGATGACGCCGAACCCGAGGCGCAGCCCATCCAGGATCCCTATGTTGCCAGGCTGGAAGAAGAACTGAAGAAGCGAAAATAAAATGCAGAGATGGGCGACCGCCCGTCCTGCATATGGGAGAAGTCATGACAGAATCATCAGTCCCTGCCCCGCGCCGCGGTGTGCCGATCTGGGCACAGATCATCATCTGGGTATTTTTGGCCGGTTTGCTTGTCATCGTCGCGCTTGGGCTCAGGCGCGCCCAACAGGGCACCGTTCAGCCCGGCCAGGTCATCGATGATTTCACACTGCCTTTATACAGCGGATATGAGCTTGATGGCAAAAGCGAAATCCACTTCGAAGATCTGCGCGGCAAAGTAGTCGTCATCAATTTTTGGGCCTCCTGGTGCAAGCCCTGCGAGCAGGAAGCCGCCGAACTGCAGCAGGCCTGGGCTGAATATGAACCCACCGGGCAGGTCATCTTCCTCGGTGTGGATTACGTGGATACAGAGCCTGAGGCGCGCGTCTACCTCAAAAAATTCGGCGTCACCTATCCCAATGGGCCCGATCTTGCCACACAGATTTCACAATACTTCCGCACCAAGGGCGTACCTGAAACATACTTCATCGATCAGGACGGCGTCCTGCAATACGTGCAGGTCGGTCCGTTCAACAACATCGAGCAGATCCGCGCTCAAATCGATCCGCTGCTCGAATAGAGGGCAAATGGAACTTACCGCAATTTTCTTTTCGCTGGCTGTGCTGATTCTGGTTGGCATGTATCTATATGCACCCTTTATGGAACGACGGGCCCGCCGCGTCACCGAGGAAGAGCACGAGCTCTCCGCCCTCATGGCAGAACGCGACCGGGTCGTCAATTCCCTGCAGGAGCTCGACTTCGATCACAAGCTGGGAAAGATTCCCGAAGAGGATTATCCGGCCCAGCGCGCGAGCCTGCTGCAAAAGGGTGCGGATATTCTGCGCCGCATCGACACCCTCGCACCCACCTCTCCATTCGCAGGAAGGGGCGGGCCCGACGGACCGGACACGGACACGCGCCTGGAACAGGCCATTGCCGCACGGCGCGCGGACGCTTCCGCCGCCGACGTCAGAGTTACCGAGGACGATCTGGAATCGCTGATCGCTTCACGGCGCAAGGGCCGCAAAATTAAATCGGCGGGCTTTTGCCCAAAATGCGGCAAGCCTGTGATGGTCACCGATCGTTTCTGTCCATCCTGTGGAAAGTCATTAACATAGAAATGTCATTCTGAGCGACCCGCTTCGCGGGAAGCGAAGAATCCCGCCGCTTTGCGGCGGGGACTCTTCGTGGCGCGAGGCGCCGCTCAGAGTGACAGAGTTCGAGGAACTTAATGAAATTTCGTTTTGCATTTATCGTCCTTCTGACATCCCTGCTCGCGGCCTGTACCTTCAGCCTGGCCGAAGACGTTACCCCCCCACCGAACTATATCCCGCCCACGCCTGGGCCCACGCTGGGACCGCTCTTCCCCGCCCAGCCCCCCGGCACCGACAACGGCGCGCTGATCTACGCCGAAAAATGCGCGGCCTGTCACGGCGACACCGGTCTGGGCGACGGCGAACAGGGCATCCAGCTGGGTGTGCCCGTCCCGGCCTTCGGATTGCCCGAGGTCGCCCGTCCGGCTTCGCTGGCCCAATGGTATACCACCGTGACACGCGGCAACATCGAACGTTTCATGCCGCCCTTTGCCAGCCTGAGCGACCAGGAGCGCTGGGATGTCGCGGCGTATGCGATGACACTGCACATGTCGGAAGAAGAGATTGCAAAGGGCAAAGAGCTCTTTGAAGCGAACTGTGCGAACTGCTCCACGGACTTTTTCAAGGATCAGGCCAGGATGGCGGAGTTCAGTGAAGTGGAGCTGGCCCGCCTCGTCAGGGAGGGGAATGATCAGATCCCGCCGTTCGGAGCCGCGTTGAGCGATGAGGAAGTTTGGACCGTGGCCGCTTATCTGCGTACGCTGGCCTTCGATACGACTCCCATCGTCGCGGCGCCCGCGGCCACGTCGACGCCGGAGGCGGTCACCGCGACCGAGACTCTGCCGCCCGTCGGGGAGGGAACACCCTCAGCCGAGGAAACGTCCATCGGGCCTGACCTGAGCACCGTCGAAGGGACGGAACAGGTTCCGGCGACGAGCGAGCCGACTGCGGTCGTCCAGGAGGGCTTTGGCAGCGTCAGTGGTTCCATCGAGAACAAAACCGGCCAGCCGATCCCCTCCGACCTGCAGGTGACTCTGCGCGGCTACCAGCATGGCGCGGACACCAGCACGGGCCCGGAGGAAGTATTCTCCCAGGAGGCTGCGGTCAACTCCGACGGTTCGTTCGTCTTCGAGAATGTTGAAATCCCGCTCAACCGCATCTTCATCGCAGAACTGACCTTTGCCGGTCTGGATCTGGAGTCCGAGTTTGCCATTGTCAAGGAAGGGGATACGAACGTCAGCCTGCCGCCCATAACACTCTATAAGAAAACCGAGGATGCGTCCAAACTGGTGATCGACGAGTCACGTATCTTCCTCGAGTACGGAACGGAGAATGTCCAGATCTTCAATGTGTATACCTTCCGCAATCCGAGCGACGAGATCGTCCTGGTAACCCTGAATGAAAAGAGCGAGATTCCCTTCATCAAACCACCTGAGGACGCCTCCGGCTTTGGCTATGAACCCATGCAGGACAGCCAGAGCTTTCTGCAGATCGAAAATGGTTTTGCCGTTCCGCCCAGCGAGAACTCGTACGGGATGATTGCATTCGCCTCTGTGCCGAAGGCGGAGGAATTTGAATTTTCGCAGGAATATGTGCTGCCCATTACGACCGTGACGGTCTTCCTGCCCGAAGGCGTCAAAGCCGAAAACGCCAGAATGACCGACCTGGGCGTGCAGCCAATTCAGAATTTCAATTTCCAAATCTACGAGCTGGATAGCGTCGCGGCGGGAGAGAAGGTCACCTTTAAGGTTTCAGGCACGCCCAGGGAAGCGGTCGCGAACCCGGATACTGCCGCCGACTCGAGACAGAACCTTCTGATCGGTGTGGGTGCTTTGGGCCTGGCGCTGATCCTGGCAGGCGGATGGATGTTTCTGCGCGACCGCAGCCGCGGGGAAGAGGCAGAGGCTGAGGAAGAGTCGGACGAATTCGAATCCGCTGAGGACGTGATGGATGCGATCATTGCGCTCGACGACCTGCACCGTGACCGCAAGATCTCCGAGGGAGCGTATCAGAAACGCCGGGCGGAGCTGAAGGAAATTTTGAAGGAAAAGATGTGAAACTGTAAGGGCGACCCGGCATGGTTGACCCTGCCGTTCATGAAACCCTGGCGGGTCGCCCCCACACAAACAGCCATGATCACCGTCAAGAAGCTCGTCAAACGATTCGGGTTGAAGACCGTCCTGCGCGGCGTGGACTTCGAGGTCCAGCCGGGAGAGTTCGTCGCGCTGCTCGGTCCGAACGGCGCGGGCAAGACGACATTCCTGCGCATCCTGGCCTCGCTGTCGCGGCCGTCGCTGGGTGAGGTAAACATTGCCGGGTACAAGCTCCCGGCCGAGGCGGCGGAGGTGCGGGCCCGCCTGGGCGTCGTCTCGCATTTGCCTTTGCTTTACGGGGACCTCTCGGCCGAGGAAAACCTGCGTTTCTACGCCCGGATGTACAACATTCCCAATTATGATTTGCGAATCACAGAGGTCCTGGAGATGGTCGGGCTCGAGGGCAGACGCAGCGACCTCGTTCGAACGTTTTCGCGCGGCATGCAGCAGCGGCTGGCCATCGGGCGGGCCGTGCTTCACGACCCCGACGTGATGCTCTTCGATGAGCCCTACACGGGCCTCGATCAGGATGCCTCCTCCATGCTCGATGAGGTGTTGAAAACGGTCGCGGCCCAGGGCCGCACCGTCGTGATGACCTCGCATGACCTGGCGCGCGCCGAAGACCTGGCCACCCGCTTCGACATCCTGTCGCGGGGCGTGATCGCTGCCACCGCGACGCGCAGGCAGCTGAAAAAGAGCAACCTGCTCACATTCTACAAGGAAGCATTGGCGGCCTAACATGAACAAGACCCTGTCCGGCATCCAGCCCGTCAAAAAAGATTACGCCGCCAAGCCATCCTTTCCGCGGGCGGTGTTCGCCATTGTGTGGAAGGACATCCAGGCGGAATATCGCACGCTCGAGCTGGTCTCCGCCATGCTGGTATTTTCCCTGCTGGTCATTATCATGTTCAACTTTGCATTGGACGTTCAGCCCAAGGTGCGCGAGACCGTGACGGCAGGCGTGCTCTGGACCACCTTCGCCTTCGCCGGAACCCTGGGTCTCAACCGCTCGATGGCGATCGAGAAGGATCGCGGCTGCCTGGATGGTTTGCTGCTGGCGCCGGTCGACCGCTCCGCCATCTATTTCGGCAAGGCCATCAGCAACCTGATATTCATGCTCGTCGTGGAAGCTGTTGTCCTTCCGGTGTACAGCGTGCTGTATGGCAGGAATCTCTTCCAGCCGGGGCTGCTGATGATCATTCTTTTGGGATCGATTGGGTATGTGGGTGTGGGAACCCTGCTGGCCACCATGTCTGTGCAAACGCGCACGCGCGATATCCTGCTTTCCATTCTGCTCTTCCCGGTCGTCCTGCCGGTATTGCTCCCGGCCATCATTGCCAGCAACGGCTTGCTGGCCGGAGTGGAGCTGTCCGAGATCCTGTTTCCGATCGGATTGCTGGTGGCCTACGATGTTATTTTTATTGCCCTGGCGTTTATGGTTTTTGATAATGTAGTTGAGGAATAACCTGCTCTGCGCGCCGGGCCCGGCGGCCGGAGCATGGAAAAGACTAACTCCTGAGGAGCCTTTATGCAACCCAAACCTGCAGCACTCAAAATTCTTGACCTTGTTTCCCTCATCGTACTGGGCATTTCAGCCTATCTGGCCCTGGTCTTTGCGCCCACCGAACTTGTGATGGGTGACGTTCAGCGTGTGTTTTACTTCCACATCGGCACCGCCTGGACGGCCCTGCTCGGCTTCATCCTGGCGGCGGTGTTCAGCGTGGTTTACCTCATCCAAAAGGATTTGAAGTGGGACCGGCTCCAGGTCGCGTCGATCGAAGTCAGCATGGTGTTCTTCCTGATCACCATTGTGCTGGGTTCCATCTGGGCGCGTTTTGCCTGGAACACCTGGTGGACCTGGGACCCACGCCTGACGACGGCCGCCGTCACGGAATTGATCTACGTCGCCTACTTCATGCTGCGGCAGGGCATCGACGACCCCGACCGGCGGGCCCGCTTCGGCGCGGTCTACGCGCTGGTCGGCGGACTCAGCGCGCCGATCACCTTCTTCGCTATCCGCCTGTTCCGGACCATCCATCCGGTGGTCGTTGGGGGAACCAACCCCGACGCCGACGGCGGCTTCAGCATGACGGCCGATATGCGCGTGGCATTTTTCTTTGCACTGTTCGCGTTCACCATCATCTTCATCGATCTGTTCTGGAATCGCATCCGGCTCGGCGATCTGCAGGACAGGGTCGAACAACTCAAGCTAAAAGTCAGCATGTAAAGGGAGATCGACATGTTTTTTCAGGAACCCACCCCCGATACGTCCGGCTATATGATCGCAGGCTTCGCGGTCGCCTTCATCGTCATGGCACTGTATGTCGCCAGCATCTACCTGCGCCGCCGCAACCTCGACCAGGATATGTCCATGCTGCAGGAACTGGATAAACCTGTCCCACCTGCTCAGACCGCTGCCAGACAGCCGCAAAAGAGAGCGGCAAAATCCGGAGGCAGGAAATCGTCAAAAAGTGTAACCAAAAAGTCCAGGAAGAAATAGCCCAAAAGAACGAGAGTCCGCTATAATGGAAGCGGACTTTTTTTATGAGATTTTATCGGGAGACTCGAACCGGGCGGGTGAACAGGCTTCTCGTATTGAGCCTGCTCCTGGTTTTCGCGGGCAGCATGCTGGCATCTGCCCCGCAGGCGTCTGCCGCGCCGCCCCATGATCCTCCCGGACCTGACCGATACTCCGTCACAGTGGTTGATTACACAAAATATTTTTGGTGGCTGATCCGCTGGGGTGAGGATGATGTCGAATGTTATGTTGAGATCGACCATGAGGGATTACCAACACCGGGGGATGTTTACGTAGATTGCGGCAAAGATATTTATGAAAAGTGGATAAAACAAAAACCCTGTCAGGAAACAGATGTGTCCTTATGCAAGGGCTTTTACCTTTATCTGGCAGATACCAAGCCCGCTCAAAAAGAGATCTCCACAAAACTGCCTGCCCCGACGGTGCAGGTGACCCTGGAAAACTGCGACCCGGTCTACACGTCTTCCACCAGCATTTGTGACTCCGAACCCATCCTGGTTTTAACAGGCATCGAACCGGTACCCGGCTATGAAATCATCAGCATCGAAGGTTTGTACGAAGGACAGCCCTTCATCTGCGATGCGATCTGCCGGCTGCAGCTGCCCGTGACAGATGATGACGGTTTCGTCATTCAATTTTGGGCCAATTCAAGTTACGGGGACAGCAGCAAGATGTTCGACGCGCTGGTGCGTGTGGCCTTAACCGACGCCGGCGACCCTGACCGGCTGTTCTGGTACGCCGACGTGCTGAGCAGTCAATGGGCCGGGGTGCCCGTGGCAAGCTGCGTGGAAGCCTGGGGGACGCTGCCTCCCGTGGGAGGACCGCCTGAGTGGCTGAGCACTCCCCCACAGAGCGAAACGCTGGGTACGGATGTATCCTATAATTATCTCTCTGCGCAGTTGATCCAGGCCGGCGCGGTCGACGTCAGCGCGTGCCCGGATGGCGGTCTGATGCCCGACGGGGCCGCGTCCACCTGCGGGTTGGAAGCCGCCCGCGAAGCCGCCACTGCCTGGCAAAATCAGTTCGATACCATCATCCTGAACGTCGGGAAGGATACCGGCGTCCCGGCGCATCTGCTCAAAAATCTTTTTGCAAAGGAAAGCCAGTTCTGGCCCGGGAGAAGCCTGCGCGATGACATCGGGCTGGGACAGCTCACCGAAAAAGGCGCGGACACGACACTGCTGTGGAATCCTCCGTTCTTCCATCAATTCTGCCCCCTGGTGATGGATTCGGCGGAATGCAGCAAGGGATATTTACATCTGGATGAGGAGCAGCAGGAGTATGTCCGGCTGGCTTTGATCGACGCCGTGAATGCGACCTGCGAGACCTGTCCATTGCAGATCGACCTGGAACGCGCTAATTTCAGCATCGGTGTTTTCGCTCATACGATGCTTGCAAACTGTGAACAGGCCGGCCAACTCGTGGAGAACGTCACCGGGGATTCAGCCGGCAGCGCCGCCTCCTACGAAGACCTGTGGAGGTTCACGCTGGTCAACTATAATGCGGGTCCTGGCTGCCTGGGTGATGCGCTGGATGTTACGTATGGAGAGGATCAGGAATTGACCTGGGATAATGTCTCTTTGCATCTTCAGCCAGCCTGTCAGGGCGCGATCAACTACGTGGAGGATATAAGCCGGTAGATCCAAATCAGAGGGGAAAATGTTCCAGCGATCTCAGTACCTGAACAAGGGATTCAGTTCGCGACTTCAAGGGGCAGATTTTTCTTTGCCAATCCAAAGACCAGAACTCCACCCGAGAAAAGCCCAACCGTGACGGCCACTTCCAGGATATGGGGCATATAAGGTTCACCGGCCATACTGACCAGGCCAATGTTCAGCCGATTGAGGATTAATCCCAGGATGCTCAGCAGGCTGGCCCGAAAGATCCACGTCAGGTCTTCACGATATTTGCGGGTGAGCAGGATTCCGACCGGCAAAAGAATACTCACCAAAGTCTCCAGAATGAACATGTTACTTTGCAGGCTGCCCTGGAAGACCAACCCGATCTCGCCGGCGATCAACAGTTCGAGCGTCTTGACTGCAAAAAGAACGATCAATGTGATCAATAGGCCTCTGGATAGGCCGCGCACAATATCCAGGCGGGGTTGCTCTCCATAGATCCAGCTCGAGAATACCGATTCAAAGATGACCATGCCAAACCCGACCGCAATTGCGGACACCAGAAAGACCAGGGGCAGCCAGGCTGTATACCAGAGCGGGTGCATTTTGTAAGGGACGATGAGAAACAGGGAACCCAATGAAGATTGATGCATTGTTGACAAAGTAATTCCCAGGATTACCACCGGGATGGAAATCCTTTTAACAATCTTCAGGACGCCATGCCACTTCAACCTTTCCAAAACGGAGGGGCTGAATTCAATAAACAATACCAGGGTATAGGTCATCACGCACATGCCCACTTCGAACAAGGGCGAATGCAGGTTCTGGTAGATCAGCATATGCCAGATGCGCTGCGGTTGGCCGATATCCACCAGCAGGGCGATGATCACGAGCAGATAACCCAGAAAGCCTGTCAACAAGGCCGGCCGCAGGATCGGACGGTATTTCTCGATGTGGAAGATATGAACGGTGGCGGCCAGCAGGAATGCTCCGGCCGAAATCGCCACGCCGACCAGAAGGTCGAAGCTGATCCAGATGCCCCATGGACGCGAGTCGCTGAGGTTGGACATTCGCTGGAAGCCGTCGACCCAGCGGAAGAGCGCCGCCATGATTCCCAACCCAAACAGGATCGCCAAAACAACCGTTCCAACCGGCAGACGCCTCTTGATCAAGGGAATGGAGATCGTTGTCATGATTCTGCCTCTTCCTGACCTTCGCTGCGCTTTTTCGTGCGCCTGTAAACTGCCGCCATCCCCCCTCCGACGCCAAAAAAGATCAGGGGAACGATGTTGAGCGCCCACTGCGTCCGGTCCGGGATCGGCTCCTCATCAAGGGACGGCAGCCCAATCGCTTCGAAGGGCACTGCCGAAAGGATCAGTACAGAAGTGCCGCCCGCTTCATATTCGCCGTAGACACGGTTCTCAAAGTATTTCCCCGGCTCGGCCGCGATGCGGCCTTTGGCGATTTCGAGCAATTCGCCGCGCTTTCCAAAGAGCAATACCTGCCTGGGGCAGGCCTCGGCACAGGCCGCGCCAGCCTCGCGCTGGTAGCACAGCTCACATTTGCGGATCAGCGGATAGGCCAGCGACCAGTCGTAGCGCGGAACCCCGAAGGCACAGGCCTGCATGCAATACCGGCAGCCGATGCATTTATCGCCGTCATAAACGACCGGTCCATCCTCCAGCTTGTGCAGCGCGCCGACCGGGCAGGCCGAGGCACAGGCCGGATCGACGCAATGCATGCACTGGTACTTGCGGTAGGAAACCAGCGTTCCATCCTCAGACTCATAGCGCTTTACAACGGTGAAATTACTTCCCGAGAGATCATCCGCCTGCTCATGGGGCAGGTTATTGTAATGTCGGCACGCATCCTCACAGACCCGGCACCCAAGGCAACGGGTGGCGTCATACAGCAGCGCCTTGTGCTCTGCAAGGGGCAGCTGCCCTTCTGACGAAGCGTGAACCGTGTCCGGGGCAGCACCCGCCAGCATGAGCCCGCTCGCCCCCGTACCCGCAAGCTTTAGGAAATCGCGACGTGAAAGCCTCTTGCCGTTTTGTGTGGCCATTTTATTCTTCCTCGACTGCCTGACTTGTTTTTCTCAACTTCCGAGTGACAAAGACTTCAAAGAGGGCGAAGACCAGGACGATTCCCAGCAGCCAGAATATCCAGCTCCAGCCAGAGGCCGGCCTGGACACCAGCAGACTCAGATCCCGGTCCGTAATTTTGGGAGCACCCTCGTTATTCCAGCTCAGCTGGTCGAGGTCCGCGTCGGTATAACCAAGCGCCTTGAAATCTGCACGTGTGTTCTCGTCCATTTCATGACAATCGGTGCACTCCAGGGCTGATTTGGCGCGGGATACCCGGTGAACGACCGGCCAATTCATTTTCGTCTGCAGGGCCACCTGGACACTGCTTTCCGATTGAGTGTGAGAAGCAAGATGATCGGAAATTTCAGAACCGCAATCACGACCGGCCATAAAGACTGTCATATTTTCCTGCATCAAATTGCGGAGGAACGTGTGGGGAACATCCAGGGTATGGCAGCCAGCGCAGGTGATATTTTCACGCAAATGGAGGCTGGCCAGCACTTCATCCATCGCGGCCAGGTCTTCCTCATGACACTCCTTACACATGTCGTCGGGATTCTCGAACAGGATCCCCTGGCTGTGCGGATCGTGACAGTCCATGCATCCCACTTCGGCCGTGCCGGTATGACCGGAGAGCTGGGCCTCTCCCAGGGTCGCCGGATGGCAGGTTCCGCAGGATTCCTTGTCCGAGTGGACGGGATAATCGACAGCCGGGTGCTCGGGGTTCGTCGCTCCGTGACATGCCTCACACGACACCCCCGCGTGCGAATACTCACCCGTGGCTTCCTGGTAATTCGTTGTGTGACAAAGAAGGCACTCACCTGCCTGATGCATGGTCTTCCATCCTTCCTGGAAGTCGCGGCTCTCGAAGGCCAGCGCATGCGGACTGGCCGTCCAGGCATCCTTTTTATCCGGATGACATTCGATGCATTCTTTTATTTCAACAGGTTCAGCCGACGGAGTTCCCTCCACTTGTGAAGCAGCCAGGCCCGGGGCAGGTGATCGGGGACCCGATTCTGCTTTAGCCGCGCCAACCATCCAAACGAGGCTCAGGATGCCGATCAACAATCCGACCAGGATTACTCCGATGACTTTCGATGTGCTGCGGTTATCCATAGTTCATGCCTCTATCAGCGAACGGAAATGATCCGGGGTCCCTGCCGGATGTGACGCGATATCAATTGAGCGGCTGTGCCAGCTTTTTCTTGTCAGGTGTCAGAAAATTCCAGAATGCCGTCTGGGCATTGGTGGCCGGCCGGCGGCTGTTATGGCCAACGTAAATCTGGCGGCAAATCTCCATGCCGCGAATCCGCACCTCCGCGACATTGCCTTTGCATAGACGTTCGATCACCATCTGGGAAACAAAGCCCACCCCGATTCCCTCCTGAACGGCCAGGGCGATCGCCTCGGCATTTCCCAATGTAATCAGGATCTTCAAATCATTGATTGAAATGTTTTCGCGGCTCAACGCCTCACTCACCGCGCTGAACGTCCCGGAAGTGGACTCACGCATGATGAATTCACCCTCCTGCAGCTCAGCCGGATCGATTTCTCCGCGTTTGGCCCAGGG
>JBAVVF010000526.1:0-4290 GCA_049697155.1 Anaerolineales bacterium | reverse complement strand
GATCCAGCTGGCTCTTTCCCTGTACGCGTGGTTCAGCTTTGACGCGAACCAGCCGGGTTTCCAATTTGAACAATCGTATGTTTGGTACGAGGCAATTGGTTCGTCCCTGCATCTTGGTGTGGATGGTCTCTCGCTCACGATGGTTCTGCTGACCACGCTCCTGACCCCGCTGGCAATCCTGGCCTCGTTCAACATTACGGATCGCGTCAAGGCCTACATGATGCTGTTCCTCCTGCTGGAGACCGGCATGCTCGGCGTGTTCATGGCGCTTGACCTGCTGATCTTCTTCGTCTTCTGGGAAGTGGGTCTGGTGCCGATGTACTTCCTGATCAACCAGTGGGGGAGCGCGAACCGGAACTATGCTTCGCTCAAGTTCCTGATCTACACCATGGGCGGATCGCTCGGACTCCTGCTGGCGATCCAGCTGCTTGGCGTTCTCTTCGGTACTTTTGACCTGGTCACGTTATACCAGCGCTGGAACTCGCTTGGCGCGGATGACACGCTCCTGGGCATGTCGGTGTCCACTGTCAAGTCGGTAGCCTTCTGGGCGTTTGCAATTGCGTTTGCGGTCAAAGTCCCGGTGTGGCCCTTCCATACCTGGCTCCCAGACGCACACACCGAAGCCCCGACGGCCGGCTCGATGATCCTGGCCGGCGTGCTGCTCAAGCTCGGCGCCTATGGCTTCCTGCGCCTGATCCTGCCGCTGTATCCTGTCGAAGCAAAATATTTCGCCGGCGCGCTGGCCGTCCTGGCGACGGCCGCGATCGTCTTCGGCGCGTTCGCCTCCTACGCTCAGACCGACTTCAAGCGGCTCGTGGCGTACTCGTCCGTGAATCACATGGGCTTTGTCGTGCTGGGAATCGCCGCGGCAGGCTTCGCAGCCGGAACGAACGATGCCTCCATCGCCTTGGGTGGCGCCATCCTGCAGATGTTCAATCACGGCCTGTCGGCGGCGGGCATGTTCTTCCTGGTCGGCGTGATCTACGAGCGGACGCACACGCGTAATCTCAACGAGTTCGGGGGCTTGTTCCCCCTGGTGCCGGTCTATGGCGGCATTCTGATCTTCACCAGCATGGCGTCGCTCGGACTGCCCGGACTCAACGGCTTCATCTCCGAGTTCCTGGTCGTGCGGGGATCGTGGCCCATCCTGCCCGTCTACACGGCAATCTCGATGCTCGGTCTGCTCTTCACGGGCGCCTATATCCTGAAAGGGATCAAGATGGTTCTGCACGGTCCCTTGAACGAACATTGGGCGCACGGTGAGCACAAACTGACCGAGATTAGTACGCGCGAAATCCTTGTCATGGTTCCGTTGATGGCACTCATCTTATGGATCGGCATCTGGCCCGCCTGGATCCTGGATGTAATCAACAAAGCTGTGGTCAGATTCTTCTAAGAGGTGGATGATGAATTTCCCTGTTCTTAGTGTCATCACGTTTACACCGATGGTTGCGGCAGTCATCATACTGTTGCTGCCGGCCCAGCGGAAGAACGCAGCCCGTGCGGTGGCGCTTGCCGCCGCGACGTTTGCACTGCTGCTTTCCGGTTGGACTTATTTTCAATATTTGACCCAGCATATGGTGGGGTATCAATTTATTGAAAAATACACCTGGTTGAATATTCCTTCGCTCAGTCTCAATGTGTCGCTGCACTTCGGCGTGGATGGCATGAGCATGCCGCTGGTGCTGTTGACCGGCGTGGTCATGTTCACCGGCGTATTGATCTCCTGGGGCGATGACAACCCCCACATTATGGCAGGTATCCAGGACCGGCCGCGCGAGTTCTTTGCTTTTCTGTTCCTCCTGGCCGGCGGCGTGTTCGGGGTCTTCGTCTCGCTCGACCTGTTCATGCTGTTCTTCTTCTATGAGATCGCGGTCTTCCCGATGTATCTGCTCATTGCCATCTGGGGCTGGGCGGTGACCCGGGAATATGCCGCGATGAAGCTAACCCTCTACCTGTTCGTGGGCTCGGTGGTTTCGCTGGTCGGTGTGCTGGCCATGTACTGGGTGGCCGGGCAGAATACGGGCGAATACACCTTTGACATGCTCAAAATGGAACAGGCGGGCTTCTCGCAGACGTTCCAAAATATCTGGTTCCTGCCTGTCTTCCTGGGTTTTGCGGTACTGGGCGGTATCTGGCCTTTCCACAACTGGTCGCCGGACGGCCATGTAGCCGCACCGACGGCCGTCTCCATGTTCCATGCAGGCGTGTTGATGAAGCTGGGCGCATTCGCCGCGCTGCGGGTAGGCATAATGCTTTTGCCCCAGGGCGCGCAGACCTGGCAATGGCTCATCATGGCATTCGCGGCGATCGCGGTGGTATATGGAGCCTACATCGCCTTCGTCCAGATGGACTTGAAATATATGATCGGTTTCTCGTCCGTTTCGCACATGGGGCTGGTCATGCTCGGGTTCTCGACTCTCAACCGGGCCGGCCTGACCGGCGCGGGCGTGCAGATGTTCTCACATGGCGTGATGACGGCTCTCTTCTTTGCCGTGACCGGAATGATCTACGACCGTTCGCACACCCGTCAGATCCCGGAGCTTGGCGGCATGAGCAAGGTCATGCCGTTTGCCGCAGTCGGTTTCATCATCGGCGGCCTGGTTTCGATGGGTATGCCGGGCTTCTCCGGCTTCGTGGCCGAGTTCCCGATCTTCATGGGTGTGTGGGGAGCGCAGTGGGTGGTCGCGGTCATCGCCAGTATCTCCATTGTGATTACCGCTGCCTATATCATGCGTAACATTCGGCAGGTGTTCTTCGGTGAGATGCCTGCGAACCTTGAGGGTCATATGACCGATGTGACCCCGCTGGACAAGGTGGCCATCACACTCCTGTGTCTGTTTATGATCATCATTGGCCTGTTCCCCAGCTTCATCGTTCCAATGGTGGAGACTGGCGTAAAACATATTTTAGACCTGCTGGGAGGTGCATAATGTTTACGTCAACAATGTTCCTATCCATCCTCCCCGAAATTCTTATTCTCGTTATTGCGATCCTCGTTCTGATCGTGGAGCCGTTCTGGAAGGAAGAAGACCGGCGCAATGTGGGCTGGCTCACGGCCGGTGGTCTGCTGGCTGCGATGGTGATCAGCCTGCTCTTCGGGCGGCCCGGTGACCCGACGGCTACTCTCGGCGGCATGGTGCGCTTCGACTGGCTGGGCTTTTTCTTCAAGATGCTGTTCATGTTCGCGGGTGCCGCGACGGCACTGCTCCTGATGGATAACGAGAAGGTCGGACGGCGCGGCGAGGCATATCTTCTGCTGCTGGCCTCCCTGATCGGCATGAACCTGATGGCCAGCGCGGCCGACCTGGTCATGCTGTACCTTGCGATCGAGACCACCTCGATTCCGCTCTACGTGCTTTCGGGCTTCATGCTGGCCGACGAGAAATCGACCGAAGCCGGTTTCAAATACCTGCTCTTTGGCGCGATGACCTCCGCCGTCATGCTCTATGGCTTCAGTCTGCTCTTCGGCTTTGCGGGGACCACCGATATCTATCAATTGGGCACCATGCTCCAGGCTGGGAATCTGTCCCTGGTCGCTGTTTTTGGGGTGCTGGCTCTGATCCTCGTGGGACTCGGCTTTAAAGTCTCCATTGTGCCGTTCCATTTCTGGGCGCCGGACGTTTATGAAGGTGCGCCAACCCCCGTGGCCGGGTTTTTATCGACTGCTTCGAAGGCCGCGGGCTTTGCCGTGCTGCTGCGCCTGTTCTTCACGGCTTTTCCTGCGGGCGATATTGCAGCGTCCTGGACCGCTGCGCTTGCAATCCTTGCAGCCATCACCATGACGCTTGGCAACCTGCTTGCTCTGCCGCAAACCAACATCAAACGTCTGCTGGCGTTCTCCTCCATTTCACACGCCGGCTACGTCCTGATCGGTGTGGTCGCATTGACTCAACTGGGCGCGGCGAGCGTGGTGTTCTATCTGGCAGCTTACATTCTGACCAACCTGCTGGCCTTCGGCCTGGTCACGGCCTTCAGCCGGATCACCGGCCTGGATGATATCCGGGACTACTCCGGGATGAGCCGCCGCTCGCCCTGGCTGGGGCTGATGATGCTGGCTGCGTTCCTATCGCTGGCGGGCATGCCGCCCTTCGGCGGCTTTGTCGCCAAGGTCTTTGTCTTTGCGGCAGGCATCCAGGCGGGATATGTCTGGCTGGTCGTGGTGGGCATCCTCAACTCGATCATCGGTGTCTACTACTATTTGAACGTGCTGAAGTACGTGTACCTCTTTCGCATGCCGAACGAAAATGAGGAAAATCATCCTCTGCCGCTGACCCGCCCGTATCTGAT
>JBAVVF010000525.1:0-4581 GCA_049697155.1 Anaerolineales bacterium | reverse complement strand
GGCGGAAGCGTCAGCATTTCTAGCCATTATTCGGGTCTGCGCCTGGCGGGCGCAGTGGCCCGCCAGATGCTCGTCGAGGCCGCCGCGGACGTCTGGGACGCGGATCCGGCCGAGTGCAAGACCGAGGCGGGATTTGTCATCCATCCGGACCAGCAGCAGAAAATCCCCTACGGCGAGCTGGTCGAAGCCGCTGCACAAAAGGAAGTTCCCGGCCAGGTGCATATCAAGGACGCGTCTGCCTACCGGATCGTCGGTACCGGCAAAGGTCACTGGGACGCGCCGCATATGGTGACCGGCAAGGCCATCTACGGGCTGGATGTACGCCTGCCCGGCATGCTGTTTGCAGTGCTGGCGCGCTGTCCTGTCTTTGGCGGCACATATACCAGTTACGATGACAGTATTGCGAAGACCATCCCGGGTGTGCGGCAGGTCGTCGCGCTGCGTGAGAGCATCGCGGTCGTGGCAGATAACACCTGGGCCGCTACCCAGGGCCGCAACGCGCTCAAGGTCATTTGGGATGAGGGGCGGAATGCTGACCTGAGTAGTGAGGAATTGCGAAAGACCGCAAAAGAGAGATCGCCTCAGCCCGGAAGCAACAGCAATCTCATGGACGCAATCTACGAGATCCCCTTTGAAGCCCATACAACCATGGAGCCGATGAATTGCACCGCGCACGTTCACGATGGGGTTTGCGAAGTCTGGGCGCCGACGCAGAACCCGCAGGCCGTGCGGGCGCAGGTTGCCAGCAGGATACGCATCTCACAAACAGATGTGACCGTCCACGTGCCGCTGATCGGCGGCGCGTTCGGCCGCCGCATCCAGACGGATTATGCCGTCGAAGCCGCACTGGTTTCGCAGGCCATCGGCGGACCGGTCCAGGTGGTCTGGACGCGCGACGACGACATCCAGCACGATTTCTATCATGACCTGTCCGTCCTGTATGCCAGCGTGGCGCGTAAAAAATTGAACATCCCGCGCGTGGTGCCCTCCGGTTCGCGCTCGGCTGTGCCGACCGGGGCCTGGCGCTCTGTGGAGAACTTTCCCCAGGCCTATGCAGCGCAATGCCTCATCGACGAGATGGCGCTCGAATTGCGGCGTGATCCGCTCGACCTGCGTCTCGAGCTGTATTCCGGCCGCGCCGCGGAGGTGATCCGGCTTGCAGCGGAAAAGGCCGAATGGGGCAAGTCGATGCCGGCCGGCTGGGGCCAGGGGCTGGCGTACCATGCCACGTTCGGAGTCACGCACGTGGCCTACGTGGCGGAAGTTTCGGTGAACGAGTCTGGAAACATACGGGTTCATCGTGTGGTGGCCGCCGTGGATTGCGGAGAGGTGATCAATCCCGATAACGTCGCGGCGCAGATCGAAGGCGGGATCGCCTTCGGGCTGACTGCCGCGCTAAAAGCCGAAGCCACCGTGAAGGATGGACGAATCCAACAAAGCAACTTCCACGACTGCCCCATGCTCCGGATGGATGAGATGCCGGTTGTCGAGGTGCATATTGTGGAAAGCGGTCAGCGTCCCTCGGGCATGGGCGAAATGGGTGTACCGCCCATCGCTCCCGCGGTAGCGAACGCAATCTTCGCGGCCACCGGGAAGAGGGTCCGGCATATCCCGATCAAGCCGGAAGATTTGAAAGCATAACTATCTTGCGCGCCGTCCACGGCGCTGGAAACTTGACTGGAGTCAGGACCGCAGGTGATGAGCCTGCGGTTTGATTTTGCGACTCCCTGCTCCGGAGATATAATCTCCGGCATGGAACTTACTCTCACCACTCCCGCGCTCTTGTTTCCGGCCATCTCCCTGCTGCTGCTGGCATACACCAACCGGTTTCTGACCATCGCCACCATCATTCGCAACCTGCACGACCGCTATAAAAACGAAGCCAATGACAACCTGCTCGGCCAGATCGCCAATCTGCGCTATCGCACCTATCTGATCCGCAACATGCAGATCTTCGGCGTGCTGAGCCTGTTGTTCTGTGTGATCAGCATGTTCGCGCTCTTCGCCGGCTGGATCGCGGGCGGGCAGTGGACGTTCGCAATCGCACTGATCCTGATGATGGTCTCGATGCTGATCTCGCTGCGCGAACTGCAGATCTCGGTCGGCGCGCTGGATCTGCTGTTGATGGAGTTGGAGAAGGAAGAGAAAAAGTCATAGATTGATAGTTTGGTTTACCTATTGAGAAATTTCAACAAGCCTAAATTCAGTCGGGAGGCTGCAGGTATGACCGGCACATTCAAAAATCCGGTTCTCTTTGTTGGAACCTATACGGAGCACCAGGGCAGTCAAAGCAAGGGGATTTACGTCTATCGGATGGACTCGTCTTCCGGTGAGTTGACCTTTCAGTGGGAAGCCAAAGGCGTTCTCAATCCTTCCTTTCTGGACCTGCATCCGCAGCGGGATTTTTTGTACGCGGTCAACGAGGTCGGGACGTTCGCTGGGGAGGCGGGGGGCGGTGTGAGCGCCTTCTCGGTCGATCCGGCCAGCGGTGAACTTACTTTGCTAAACGCGTATCCCTCGCGCGGCAAAGATCCCTGTTACATCAGCATCGAGGCGACGGGGCGTTTCGCCCTGGTGGCCAATTACTCGAGCGGGACGGTCGCCATGCTCCCGATCCAGACGGACGGACAGCTGGGCCCCGCGACCGACGTCGTTCAGCATTCCGGCTCCAGCGTGGATCCGAAGCGGCAGACCGCGCCGTACGCGCATTGCATCCGCCCCGACCCGACGAATCGCTTCGCCATCGCGGCGGACCTCGGCGCGGACAAACTTTTCATCTATCGGATGGATCTCGAAAATGGAAAGTTGGGTAAACATGCCGAGGTCAAGACCCGCCCGGGCGCGGGCCCGCGGCATGTGACTTTCCATCCCAACGGGCGGTACATGTACGTGATCAACGAGTTGAATTCCACGCTGATCGTTTATCGTTATGATGGCGATGCCGGAAGCCTGGAAGAGGTGCAAACCATCTCCACCATCCCACCAGACTATAAAGGCGAGAATTTGTGCGCTGACGTGCATGTCCACGGGAACTATTTGTATGCATCCAACCGCAGGCACGACAGTATCGCCTGGTATCTTATCGATGAAAACACCGGACAATTGTCTTACGAAGGCAATGTCCCCTCCGGGGGCAGGGAGCCGCGCAGCTTCGTGATCGACCCGAGCGGCGTGTTCCTGCTGGCTGCGCACGAGAAGTCCGATAATATAGTCGTGTTTCGAATCGATCCGGAGACGGGCCGGCCTTCGAGGACAGGGCAGGAGGCGAAGCTATCCAAGCCGGTCTGCGTGAGGTTTGTCCACCTGGCGTGAAGGCAGGACAAAAAGATCAGGTAATCCTTCCCAATACCTTGATAACGAGGGATGATTCGTTTTTGACACATATGCGTGGAGTCAAATAAACAGGGCGCGACGAAAAACGACCGGCCATCGTTAAACAACACAGGAGGCAGAGATGAAAAAATCACTCATTTTGGTTGCGATACTGCTTGTTTTCGTGGCCGGTTGCGCTCCAGGCTCCAGCCTGGAAGTAAATACGCCGGAATCCAGCATACAGTTGCGGACACCGGGTCCCAACCCGCTCGTGAATGAACCGGCCGATAACGGCCGGGTGGCAGGTGTCGGAGACGGGCTCTGGCACGGCCTGATTGCTCCCGTGACGGCCATCGGCTCATTTTTCAATCCCGCGATGCAGATGTACGAGGTTCACAACAACGGGCGGGAATATAACCTTGGTTTCCTGATCGGAGTCGCGCTGGTATTTCTGCTCCTGGGCGTGATCGGCGGCAGACGGCGCTAGCGACCATGTAGATCGCGGATTGAAGTCAAACCGCAGGTGATGAGCCTGCGGTTTGTGTTTTACTTCTTCACCTTGTCAACTTCGGCCTGCAATTGTGTTTTGAGGGTTTCAAAATCCAACCCGTTTGCAGTCGCGTAATCCTTGGCTGTCATCGCAGGGTCAGGCATCGGCGCACCGATGATCTGCTCGATGACTTCCTGCGGGACGCCCCAGCCGGCCAGCTCTCCAAAGGTGGTCTTGCCCTTGACGGCATATTCTTCCGTGCTGGAGACCGGCGCCTCGGACGCAGGAGGAGCCGATTCTGTTTCAGGCGCGGATTCCTCGCCTTGAGCGGGGGCCACATCCACGGCAAAGGTTTGCAGATACATTTCCTGCTCGGGGGTCAGGGTCGCGTGCTCCAGCAGAAGGTCCGCGGCCGGTTTCGGAAGATAGATTTCCTGTCCAGTTGTGTCGAACGGCAGGCCGGCATAAAACGCGACGAACAGCCGGATTGAATTTGTGCCGATCTCATATCCGCTGTCGAGGTACAGCGTTTCAAGATCCTTCACCGGGAAGGATGCCGGATCGTCGCTCGTGATCTGAAAAGCCTGCGCCAGGACTTCCGGCCGGACAGCGAACGAATTGGAGATGTCGCCGAAGGTGTACGAGCCGCGGATGTCGGCGGGGTTGGCCTGCCCGGCGAACTCGCCTTCGGTATATGCGGCAGCTTCTTTGCTGCTTTCGGTCTGCCACCAGCCGATCAGGCTGCTGGAGAAGATGCCGCCGAACAGGATCAGGACGAC
>JBAVVF010000524.1:0-1817 GCA_049697155.1 Anaerolineales bacterium | reverse complement strand
CCGTCAGCGTCGGCGTATGGTCGAGGCGGACCTTGGGGATGATGATGCCGACCCCCTCGGACGGGTCCCATTCGCAGGCGGAATAGATCCGCCACTGTTGAACGATGTCGTTGGCCAGCAGCCCGCCGGCGATCCGTTGCACGTCCTCCCGGCTCAGGTCCCGGCCGCTCACGCAGTAGCGCTTGCTGGTGTAAACGGCTTCGCCGGGAGCGAACCGGATGCGGAGAAGATCCTCGATCACTTCCACGGCCGTGGCACCCGGGTTGTCCCGGACGCCCGGACGGTAACCGACCCAGATGACCCAGTCACAGTCGACGGCGAGCGGACGATCGGAGGAGACCTGCGTCACGGGGTTGGTGAAGATATGGTTCTGGATGAGCGTGAGCTGACCCGCGCTGAGACCCGCATCGATGGTGAGTATCTGCACGGCGCGGATGCGGGAGACCTCGATGCCGAAATAGGCCCTGGCTTTCTTGCGAATCCCCTCCCCTTCGGGGTCGGCCAGGTGATCCTGGAGCGCAATCTCGAGTCGGGATGGCATGGCTGTCAACTCACGTTTTAGGTGTGATGGATTTAAATCATCAGCTGAAAAACAGCCTCGTAATGTCGTTATAGAACACGAGAATCATCAGCATGATCAGGAGGACCATGCCGACCTGCTGGGCGATCTCGCGGACCTTGACACTCACCGGCCGCCCCTTGACGGCCTCGATCAGGAAGAACAGGAGATGGCCGCCGTCCAGCACCGGGATCGGCAGCAGGTTGATGACCGCCAGGTTGACGCTGATCACCGCGATGAACTGAAACAGGCTGCTCACGCCGGCCTTGGCCTGGTCTCCGGCCATCTGGGCGATCATGATCGGCCCGCCGACCGTGTCGAATGCGATGTCGCCCGTGAAGAGCTTGGCAACGATAACCACCATGAGTTCCGCGATGTTGTAAGTCTGATGAAGACTCTCGAAAACAGCCTCGAACAAATTGAGTTTTTTTGAATAAACTTCTCCGGCACTGGAAACGCCGATCACGTAGCGCTTGATCTCTTCACCCAGCAGGTTTTTGGTGGTGATGAACTCGGGAGTGGCGCGCAGTCGGACCTCGCCGTCTGCACGCGACACGTTGATGTCAAGCGGCCTGCCGTTGCTGCGGCTGATCGTGTCCGCCATCTGCTCCCAGCTGGCGATTGCGACCCCGTCGATGGCCGTGATCCGGTCGCCTTTCTGGAGGCCTGCGGCATGGGCAGGGGATCCTTCCTTGATCGTGCCGACGGTGGGCTTGAGGATCAAGATGCCCGAGAACAAGGCGATGACGAAGAAAATGACAACCGCCAGCAGCATGTTGAAGAGCGGCCCGGCAAAAACGATGAGGATCCGCTTGATGACGTGCTTGTGCGTGAAGGAGAGCGGAATAAGCTGGGGCTCGAGGTCCTCGTCGGGCTCCTCCCCGACCATTTTCACGTATCCGCCCAGCGGCACTATGGAGAGACGGTAATCGGTGATGCCGACCCGTTTGCCGATCAGGCGCGGCCCGAAACCGAGCGAGAACTTCTCCACGCCCACGCCGAAGAGCCGGGCGACCAGAAAATGCCCGAACTCGTGAAAAAATATCAGAATCCCGAGAACGACCATAAATGCCCCAGCACTTGTACCCATAGGCGTTCAGCCATCATCCTTTCGTGATGGCTTCGTAAATAGTCCAATTTCGGCGTTGCGCTTCAGCGCGTTGTCGCTGCGGCGTACATGAAGTACGCCTCGCTCCACGCGCTTCGCGCGCCTTGAACTTGGCCTTTTTACAAAGCCATCTATTCGTCAGCGTTGCCT
>JBAVVF010000523.1:0-3562 GCA_049697155.1 Anaerolineales bacterium | reverse complement strand
CTTCAGCCTCTTCACCCTGGAAACAGGCAATTCAAGCAGGATTGATCGCCGGTGCGGTGGCAGTACTGCTGTCGCTCGTTGGCATGGTTACATCCTTTAGCGGACGTTATATCATCAGCGGCGTGTTCACGATGGGACAGGTGCTCTTCCTGGCTCCCATGATTTTGATGTCCTATTCGGTCCTGCGCCGTACCGCTCCACAACCTGCCCGAAACGTGATCCTTTTGGGCTTACTCACCGGGCTGGTGGGCGGCGTGGTTCTTGCAGCTTTGGTCATTTTGGGCAAGAACGTCGATATACAGGGCATGTTCGTCAACTCCTCACCGGCTCTGCATAAAATTCTTACATTCGGGATGGAACCTGTACCGGGGTTGCTGATCCTGATTGCAGTGAGCGCGGTCATGGGCGTTTTGGCAAGCACGGTCTTCCTCCTGCCAGAGCGCGTTTCCAGGGCCATCGTTCAGGGCTTGATCTGGGTGCTCCTAATCGGCCTGCTGCGCGACCTCATTTTGACGGTCACCAATCGTTGGGGATTCTTGTCAGGCTTCATCCGATTGCTGTTTGCCGCCAGCGGGCTCAGGCTCCTCGGGGCCCTGGTCATCTTTGGCCTGATCGCAGGCCTGAACTACTGGCGCAGCGGAAAACCTGTATCAGACCGCCCCCGTTTTAATATCAACCGAAGCCCGCTCACTCGTATGTTGACATGGGGCGGCATCATCCTGCTCCTCCTGTTGCTGCCGCCGATCCTGGGTATCTTCTTCAGCGATATCCTGGACACGGTGATGATGTACATTTTGATGGGCATCGGCCTGAACATCGTGGTCGGCTTTGCCGGGCTGCTGGATCTCGGTTATGTGGCTTTCTTCGCGATCGGTGCCTACACCATCGGCGTGCTGACCTCACCAGAGTTGAACTCCGACCCCATGACCTACTGGCAGGCACTTCCTTTTGCGATGATCGCCTGTGTGGTCGCCGGAGTGATCCTGGGTCTGCCGGTCCTGAAAATGCGCGGTGACTATCTGGCCATCGTCACGCTGGGATTCGGTGAAATCGTCCGTCTGCTGGCTCTTTCAGACTGGCTGCGGCCGTCGTTCGGGGGTTCACAGGGCATCCAGCTGATCGCCCAGCCTCGCATTGGCAATTTCCTGATCAACACACAACAGGAGCTGTATTACTTGTTCCTTATTGGGGTTGGCGTCGTGGCATTTGTTGCCTGGCGCCTACGAGATTCGCGGGTGGGACGCACCTGGATGGCCATCCGCGAGGATGAAGATGTCGCGGTCGCGATGGGCATCAACCACGTGGCCTACAAGCTGATGGCGTTCGCGACCGGCGCCCTCTTCTCCGGAATCGCCGGAACGATCTTTGCTGCCAAGCTGCAATCGGTTTATCCGCACAGCATGAATTTCCTGGTTTCCATCAACGTGCTTTGTCTGATCATCATCGGAGGCATGGGCAGTATCCCGGGTGTCTTTGTGGGCGCCCTGGTTCTCATGGGCTCTCCGGAACTCCTGCGCGAATTTGCCGAGTTTCGTTACCTGGTCTATGGTGCCCTGCTGGTCGTCATGATGCTCACCCGGCCGGAAGGCTTGTGGCCGGATGCGCGGCGGCGACTGGAGCTGCATGAGGAAGAACTGGCAGCCGAAGCCGCCAAAGCCGAGGCTGAGATCGAGACCGCCACGATAGCACCTACGAAGTAGCGAGGAGAAGACAAAATGGCAATTCTGGTTGCAAAGGGAGTTACCAAGCGCTTCGGTGGTCTGGATGCGCTTAGCCGGATCGATCTTGAAGTTCAGGACAAGGCGATCCACAGTATTATCGGGCCAAACGGCGCCGGGAAGACTACATTTTTCAACTGTGTCACCGGGTTCTACACTCCTGAGGCAGGCGAAATCCTGCTGGAGGGCAAAAACATCACCGGGCTTGCTCCGAATCGAGTGACCCGCCTGGGCGTGTCACGCACCTATCAGAACATTCGCTTGTTCAAGAATATGACTTCGGTCGAAAATATTCTGGTCGGGATGCATCCGCACCTCAAGTCTGGCATGCTCGGCAGCATCCTGCATACCCGATATACCGTCGCAGAGGAAAAAGCGGCAGTCGAAGAAGCAAAGCGTTTGCTGCAATTTGTCGGATTGCGCGGCAGGGGCGATATGATGGCCATGAACCTGCCCTACGGGGCCCAGCGCCGGCTGGAGATTGCCAGGGCGCTGGCCAGCAAACCGAAACTCCTGCTTCTGGACGAGCCGACGGCCGGCATGAATCCCAGTGAAACCCAGGAGATGGTTCATTTCATCCGCCGCCTGCGCGACGAACTCGAGATCACCATCCTGCTCATCGAACACCAGATGCGCGTGGTGATGAGCATCTCGGAATTGATCACCGTGCTCGATTTCGGTGAGAAGATCGCGGAAGGCAGTCCTGCCCAGATCCAGAAGAACCCGCGCGTGATCGAAGCTTATCTGGGACGCGGCGCGGCCAGCGGGCTTGGTCAAAACGAAACCAGTGCTGCGGCTGCAGCTTAAACAGGAGCACCCATCATGGCAATGCTTGAAGTCGAAAATATCCACTCCTATTACGGCAATATTCACGCCCTCAAAGGCATCTCATTGAAGGTGGACAAAGGTGAGATTGTGACCCTGATCGGCGGGAATGGCGCGGGCAAATCCACCACACTGCGCTCCATTACGGGCATCATGAAGCCTGTCGAAGGTCGTGTTATTCTGGAAGGTCAGGATCTGGCACCCTTTAAACCCCATGAAATCGTTTATAAGGGCATGGCCATGGTTCCCGAGGGCCGACGCATCTTCGCCCGCCTGACCGTGTCCGAAAACCTTGACATGGGCGCCTACAGTCGCAGCAATAAACAGGAAATTGCCCAGGACATGGAGCGCATCTTTACCCTTTTCCCAAGGCTAAAAGAGCGCCGCACCCAGATCGCAGGCACACTCTCCGGCGGCGAACAGCAGATGCTCGCAACGGGCCGGGCCCTGATGGCCCGCCCGCGCATTCTGCTGATGGACGAACCATCCATGGGCCTTGCCCCCGTGCTGGTGGAGATCATCTTTGATACGATCAAACGGATCAACGCCGAAGGCACGACGATCCTGCTGGTGGAGCAGAATGCGTTGATGGCGCTCTCGATCGCCAACCGCGCTTATGTGCTTCAAACCGGCGAAATCGTGCTGCACGATGTGGCCGAAAAGCTGCAGAAGAACGAGATGATCCAAAAGGCTTACCTGGGCATGGAATAAACTGTTATACCCATCTCAAACGCGCAGAGGTACAATTTACAGTGTCTCTGCGCGTTTGTGTATTTCGGACAGCTTACTGGTGCTAAAACGACATTTATGAAGAAGACAATCCCTCTGACTCTGTTGCTGGCTTTAACGGTAGTGGCATGCCAGTCGGCAAAGACCGGTTCCAGCACGACCTCAACTCCATCGATCACGAGCACGCCCGCCGACGGATGGCAGGCATTGTTTCAACGAACTCCTGTTCCGTGGACAACCCATCTGCCTGCCGAGGAACCGACGGTCCTGGACGCTACGTACGTGAAGAT
>JBAVVF010000522.1:0-10239 GCA_049697155.1 Anaerolineales bacterium | reverse complement strand
GTGACTTCCTTTACAAACATGACGCCAAATTCTTGTTTTTGTATCGCACCCAGGCTCCACACTCTTTCCCCGGCTCCCCGCAGCCTCGACGGTGACTACCCGCACTCGGTGCTCCCTGAGCCGTGAGATCGTCCTTCGCTCAACCTTCGCTCATCCTTCGCTTAACCTATACTGAGGTAAATCCCGCCGAATTGCCTGCTCGGCGAGGGTCTTCGCGAAGCAACCCCGCCGAAAAGGCTACTTCTTCTGATAATACAAATTCAACCCATCTACCAGCCTGCGGAACATGTCAGCGAAGCGGCTGTCCTCCTGCCAGGCGGAGAAATCCAGGATATTATATTCCAGCACCTGTTCCATCACCCGCTCCGGCCAGGGACTGCTCTTCCAGCTGTCATCCAGCGCCACGGGACAGAGCACGTCCCGTCCCAGGTCCTTCTCCAGCGAGCGCGCCTTGCGGACTTCATGCTCCACCCAGTCGCTGCTTAGAGAATTTCGCGAGAGAACGAGCAATACTGTCGGATTTTGGCGGATGGCCTGGTCGATTTGCCGCTCCATCCGCCCGGCTTTCATATCGTGTATATCGCGCCAGTATCGAACCCTTTTCTTCGTTAGGCAGTCACCGATCTTGTCGACAAATCCCCCATCGGCATGGCTGTAGGAAATAAAAAGAGGGGAAATCTGTAATGCCTGTGTGGCACGCAGATCATACATTCTGTATAGAATTCTGTTTACTTCATCGTTGCTCAACTCAGGATCATACAGCCTCGCAGCTTCGATTTCCCAATCACTCAACCCACAACCAAGCAGGAGTTCAAAAGGGATCTTTCCCCTGGATTTTGCAATCGTATCCGTGCCTATTGTTGAGGGACCCAAATGCCAAATTGTTTCAAGCCCAAGTGAGCTGCTAAGATCATTATTCCCAAATATTGTCCCTACCATCTCGCTATTTGTGAAATCGGCTTCCCGGAGATCGGCTTCCCTGAGAACGGTATAGCTGAGATTGGCTCCACGGAGATTGACTTCACAGAGATCGGCTCCACGAAAATGGGTTTCAGTGAGATTGGCTCCATGGAGACTTGCTCCACGGAGATCAGTTCGACTAAGATGAGCTTGACTGAGATCGGCATCCCGGAGATCGGCTCCCCCAAGATCAGCTCCATTGAGCTCGGTTGTCCTGAGATCGGCTCCCCCAAGATCGGCTCCATTGAGCTTGGCTCCAGTGAGATCGGCTCGCTTGAGCCTGGCTCTACCAAGATGGGCTCCAGTAAGATCAGCTCTCCTGAGATCGACAATGATTTCAGGATTATCTTCTCTCCACTTATTCCATTTTACAGCGCCTTGCTTCAAAACTTCCAGTTGTTGTTGATCAGCCATGGATATACCCTACATATATGTTTCCACATTGGTCAATGAGCCAGGAGCTTTCCGAAATCAAGTATAAACCTGTTTGGGAGCAATCATAACGGGCATTGCCGCTCCAGCCGCCATCTCGCCGCGAGGCGGTGGACGGCGCAGGGAGCATAGTGGCACAGGGAGTGTTTTTGCGCATTTACAGGCAAATCCCGCCGAAATTCCCTGTTTCGAGAATCGGAGTGCTTTAGTAAACATTACAAAGCGTTTCAACCGCGAAATTCAAGCGCTTGGCAATGTTGAAACAAACGGTTCAATCGGAAAATTCAAACGCTTTGCAATGTTGAACGAAACGGTTCGATCGGGAAATTCAAGTGCTTTGCAATGTTCAACGAAACGGTTCGATCGCGGAATCTATTCGTTTCGATTCCGCGATCGAACCGTTTTCTTTCGGGAATCGAACCGGTTCGTTAAACTAATCGAACTGGTTCGACTCAGGAATCGAACCAGTTCGATTTTTTACCCGACGGAGCAGCAGGAATTAGCCAGGTTCCGGCGGGTTTTCCAGCACAATCAGATCGTCGGGATGAGCGGCATTCCACAGCTCGACGATCTCCGCCTCGTTCTTGCCGATGTTCTCGGCGTTCTTCCAGCGCCCGCGGAAGCCAACGTTGACGTTCCTGACGATGCGCGGGTTGAAGCGCACGTCCACTTCGATCTTGCCGTCCTTGTGTCCGGTCGGCTTGAAGTGCGTGCCGTTGGGCAGCTGCACAATGTGACCTTCCTTCAGGCAGATCTCGGTCTGCACATCCAGCTCGTCCAGGATGGCTTTGACCGAGCCGCGGCTCTGGTTGCTGGCGATCACGATCCGCTCGATCAATCCTTCGGGGGTAATCGGGTCGGTCGGTTCGAGACGTGGTCCAAATTCGACCCAGGCTTGTATTTTCTTAGCCATGGCAATATTCCTCTCTGGTGTAATGAATGATTGTTTCCTTGTGCAACGACGCTTGGAGCGTCCCGGCATGGGCTGTGTCCCTGCCGGGCAGGACAGTGGGATTGGCAAAACAAACAGTTCCCCATCTTTTTCCAGGCTTCCTCCGTTGGTTTGAATGCGTTCCGCACGCGGTACCGGCGCGCAGAACAAAGTCCCTGAGTTCAGGGTTGCTGACGAATTCGTTTTCTTCTTATGACGGGTTTGGAAAGATTATCGTGGTCTCAATGTCTCCCGCCCGGGTCTTGACTTTGCAGTTTTGTTATGTTCCCGAGTATAAGCCAATTTGCGCCGGCCCCCATTATAAAAAGATTGCAAATTCACCCGCCTGACCCTGCCTTCCCCCTCTTTCATCTTTCCTCTTTCCTTCTTCCTCCCAAACTTCGACTAACCATCCCCCTATCCCCTTCATCCTTCATCCTTCCGCCTTCATCCTTCATCCTTCCGCCTTCATCCTTTCTTCCGTAATTCTCCTGCAACGCAGCACACGCCCAGCGCGTCATACAATGAAAACAAATCACGTACATACGGCGCGGTAACCATGAACACCAAAAAACTCTTTCAAATCCCTGTTTTGCTCATCCTGCTTGTTAGCTCCATTGGGACGAGCCGGATGGCGCGTGCGGATGCCAGTCCGGGCGCGCAGCTCCAGGAAAGCGGACCCTCTGCGTCGCTGACGGTCCTGCCGGCGCGGCTCAGCCTCCACGAGACCGCCTCCGCGGCGGTGAGTCTGAACGATACCCCGCCCGAGGGCTACACCAGCGCCGAGTTCACCTGCACATATCCGGCGAGCCTGGTGCAGGTCAGCGACATCGTCGTGACCGGTCTCTTCGGGCCCGATCCGGCCATCGCCATCTACGACGGGCAGGATGGCACGTTCATCGTCGGCATCGCGGGCAGCGGCGGCAATAAAGCCGTCGCCAGCAGCGCTGCCTTTACCTTCAAGGTCAAAGGCCTGCAGGCAGGGCAGACGACTCTCAACTGCACGGCCCGCGTCTCCAAAGGCGACAACATCCTGACGACCATTCCCTTCAGCGGCGCGGAGCTGATGGTCGCGGAGCCGACCGCCACGCCGACCCTCCAGCCGCTCGACTGTGACAAGGCCGAGTTCGTCGCCGACGTCAATGTCCCGCCGGGGACGATCGCCTTCCCGGGTGCGCAGTTCACGAAGACGTGGCGGCTGAAGAACGTCGGCTCGTGCACCTGGACGACTTCCTACCGGCTTGCCTTCCAGAGCGGCGAGCCGATGGGCGCGCCGTCGTCCATGCGTCTGACGAGGGAGGTCGCGCCCGGAGAAACGGTCGATCTTTCGCTCTTCCTGACCGCGCCGTCCGTCCCCGGTTCCTACCACGGCTACTGGCTCTTCCAGAACGACAAGGGGGAACCCTTCGGCATCGGACCGCTGGGCAACCAGGCCTGGCTCGTGCGTATCACCGTGCCGGAAGCGACGATCACGCCCACCTCCATGCAAACCACGGCGCCAACGGTCACTCACACACCTGCCTTCACCCCAACCGTTCCCACGCCGACACCCTCTCCTTCGTTCACTCCCACCACGACACTGACAGCTTCGCCCACGCCCCTGCCTTCCGGGATGGTCTTCGGGCGTGTCCTGGCCGGCAAGCCGGTCATCCTCGACCTGTTCGACGCGAATAATTCCCCGGTCGCGGTCGCCCAGGCGAACGCGGACGGCTCCTTCAGCCTGAGCGCCCCCGCCGGGACGTATAACCTCGTCGCCCGGGCGAACGGTTTCCTCAGTGCGATGGGTCCGGTCACGATCCCGGCGGGCGGCTCCGTCACGCAGCCGACGATCAGCCTGCCCCCCGGCGACATCGACGGCAGCTTTATGATCGATCAATTCGACGTGCTGACGATCGGCATGAACTACAACGCCGCCGCCCCCACCGCAGCGGATCTGAACAACGACGGCGTCATCAACGTCCTCGACCTGGAGCTTCTCGCCGGGAACTACCGCCGGACGGGTCCTGTTCCCTGGCAGGGTTGAAGTCAGCCACCTAGACCTCACAGGTCTTAAAGACCTGTGAGGTCTATTTTAGAATAGAACGGTAAAATAAGCCGTAGACCAACCCTTTAGAGATAGGAGATTTTCATGAACCCAGTTAAAAGCACCACCCGGAAGTCCACACAGAAGTCGTCCAGGGGCAGCGTATTCACGAAAGAGGAACTTGCCGCGGCGAGGGAGACCGCCAGAGAGAGGAAGGCGTCTCTGACTAAGGAAGAGGCAGAAAGTGCCGTGCTCGCCAAGATCGCCGAGATGCCGGGACCGGATCGCGCCATGGCCAAGCGGCTCCATGAGATCATCAAAGCCAGCGCACCCAGCCTCTCGCCCAAAACCTGGTACGGCATGCCCGCCTATGCCAACGAGGATGGCAAGATCGTCTGCTTCTTCACAGCCGCATCGAAGTTCAACTCGAGGTACGCGACGTTCGGCTTCAACGACACGGCCAACCTCGACGATGGCGCCATGTGGCCGGCCTCCTTCGCGCTCAGGGAGCTGACCGCTGCCGCAGAGGCGAAGATCGCCGCGCTCGTGAAGAAGGCGGTGAGCTGAGTATGAAGGCAGGTCCGAGTCCTTTCCCGAAAGGGAAGTCCCCCTCTCAACAGATAGATGCCATAATCAAGGAGCCGGGTGACTGGCGGGGCAGGAAATTATCACAGCTGCGCGCTTTGATCCGGAAAGCCGACCCTGGCGTGGTCGAAGAAGTGAAGTGGAAGAAACCCTCCAAAATGCTCTGTTTCGGGAATCAGACTGAGGTCTACGGCGTGCACGCTCCGCCTGGCTGAGGGTTCTCCGGGCAGGGGAATACACATACCTTCTGCTTCTGTCGATTGTAGACCCAGCAGCCCCTGGGACTCGGCTCGGGCGTGAGCGTCGGCGGCGGTGGCGCAATCACGACCGGCACTCCCTCGGTTGGACCCGTAACTTCCACAGTCACCTTCGATACCCAGCACAATCTCCCCAAGGCCGGCCCCTGGATCTGCCACCAGGTATTCTCCGGATTGCGTGCGACGATCAGGGCAGTCTGACCGGCGAAGAGCGTGTCGGCAATATCATAGGCTTGCCCCGGACCGTAACGACAATTGGCGTTCTGGATGGCGGTCAGGCCCGGCGGCACAGGTGTTGGCGTAAGCGTCGGCGTCTTCGTCGGGGGTGCGGGAAGCGCCTGGTCGTATTCGTAGGCGCCGAGGTCGCAGAACGGACCGACCGGGCGCGGGTGGGCACGCTGATCGACAGACAAGGCCGTCCCGGCGATGGTCGTGCAGTCCGGGGCGGCGTTGATCGCCGGGCTGTCCATCCTGAGGGCGTGCGTCTCCGTAGGACCGCCGTTATTCCCCAGGTTATCCAGCCGCGGATCATCTTTCAGCGTGAAGCTGGGACAGCTGTCATCGCTGTCGAGGTTTTCACTCACTCCTGAAAGACTCCCTCCGGCAATGTCACAATCGCCACCGGAAGTGCTCAACGCGACGATCGAATTCTTGACCTTCATCACCCCGCTTCTGACGGAAATCCCGCCGCCGGACGGGGCGCGGTTATAAGCAACCGTGATGTGATTGGCATCCATCTCTCCGCCGGGTGACAGATCGCCGAGCAGGGGTCCCATATTGAAAATGCCGCCGCCCCTCTCGGAAGCGAAGTTTTTCGAGAACGTGTCATTGGTCAGCGTCGTATCCCCGCCGACCGAGGCAAGCCCGCCGCCGCGCTTGGCGGAGTTATCCTGGAAGGTACTGCCGGTCACTGCGGCTTTGCGGTACGTACTGAGTCCGCCGCCATCGAGACCGGCGGTGTTGCTTCGGAACGTGCTGTCCTGCACGGTGACTACGCCGAGGTTGTGGATGCCGCCGCCCCGGGAAGTGGATGTGTTCCCTGCGATCACAGATTGATTGACCGTCAACGTGCCGCCGTTGTAAACGCCGCCGCCATGCGTGCTGGCAGTATTATCCTGGATGGTGCCCCGCTCGATGACCATCGTCGTATCCGCCCTCTGAATATAAGTAGGCAATGCCGCCTCTGCATTGTGGATGGCACCGCCGTTCTCTGCCGCATTGTTTCGAAAGGTGTCATATGCAAGGGTCATTAATTGACCGGAAAAGTGGATCGCGCCGCCATCCAATTCGGCAACATTGCCATCGAAGGTGGTACTGCGAATGAGCACTGTTTCGGTCGAGTCGTTCTGGTACGCCAGTCCGCCGCCGTACTCGCCGGCCCGGTTCTGCAGGAATGTGGAACCTCCAATGGAGAGCGGCGTCCGCCAGATAAAGACTCCCCCACCGCCCCAATCGGCGGTATTGCCTTCGAAAGTGGAGCTGCTGATGGTCGTCGGCATGCGATCGGCGCCGCCGTCTTTGAAAATGCCTCCGCCTCGCCGGCCGGAATGATTGAACGAGATCACGCTCGCCCTGACGATCAGTTCCGAGCCATAGCCCACGTTGATCCCGCCGCCTTCCGTGATGGCGATGTTATAGAGAATGCTGCTGCCCTCCACGGTCAGCGACTTGCCCTGATACGAAAAAAGGCCGCCTCCGTGCGGTGCGGTGTTATCGCGGATGACCGAGTCTTTGACATACGTGGTTGCCTCGATGCCAATGTCGAAGATCGCCCCGCCCTCAGCCTCCGCGGTATTGCCTTGCAGGGTGGAGCGATTGACCGTCAAAAGGGCGTCATCGTTATAGATTGCGCCGCCTGAGCTGGGAAAGCCGCTGCCCGGCCGGCTGGCATGTCCGTTCGTGAGGATCAGGTCATTCAGGGTCAGATTGGCGCCGGGCAGGAGATGGAAAATACGGAAGGGCGGCGCCTCCTCCGCCCGGTGGATCGTGGCGTTTTGACCTTTGATCGTGATCGGGGTGGTGATCGGCGGCAGGCCGACGTCACCATAGTCAAAGGTGGTTTCCTCGAATGCACCTGTTACGGTTGTATTCACCTCCGTGAGAATGTAGATGCAGCCGGGATCCAGCTCGAGAGTATCGAGGACGGCATCTGCATTGGCATCGTCGATGGCCTCGATCAGGTCGGCGACATCGCAGGAGACCGTGGTCGTGTGGCCGGGTGTACAGGCCGGCATGGACAAGACGACAATCATCAGCAGGAAAAACGTTCTGCGCAGCATGGCCTTCATCATTCACCTCCTTGGGATGGAACAAAGAACAACGACGTTAACAGCTCCCCCGGACAGGCATCCGGCTTTTGGATCAGTTTCGAAAAAGATGGGAATGGCTCGGGCGGTGGAGATTGGAGAAAAGAACGGCGGCGGTGCCAGAACCGGCCGTGCGGACAATCCCCCCGAGTCCAATTTTCTCTGCACGATTACCTCACTTCGATCAAGTGATCCCGCCCACTATGTGAAGTCTCTGTGCAACTCTAAGAGAAGATGGTTTAGTGTGCCTGCTTGATGTCGAATCTATTGTTACTCAGAATCGAAGGCTTCCCTATAGCCTATTGGTTCGAGCCTGCCCTCTCCCAGAGCGTCACGGAGCTTTAGCATCTTAGCCGCTCCCGCCGCCATGCCCTGTTCCGGGAACCGGACTGCTTTGGTAAACATTGCAAAGCCTTTCGATCGGGAAATCGAAGCGCTTTGCAATGTTCGTTCAAGCGCTTCGATTCCGAAATTAATTGGTCAAATCGCGGAATTTGACTGCTTTGATTTTCCGGTCTCACCGGTGAGATTCGCCTTTTCAAGCTGACAACGCCCCGGAATTCTCATCCGGCTACCCGTCTTCTCCGGTCCGGTATGCCGAAATGGTCTTTTCGAAATCGGGGGAATTCAGATGTCCGACCATCCAGAGCAGATGGGAGAGTTTTATCCGGCTGTCGGCGGAGAAGACGTAATAGGCAATTGCCTTTAGCAGGATGGAAGAATTGCGGGACAGGTACATCAGCGAGTATTCCTCGTAACTGATCGACCAATACTGGATGAACGAGAGGCAGATCGCAGAACCGAAGACAACTACGATGACATTGGCAGGCCAGGACCTGATCGACACTTCGAGCAGGAGTACGCCGCCGGAAAGGATGAGCAAACCGACGACAATTTTACGGAAAAGAGCGTTCCTGATTTTCCCGGTCAATCTGACGGCGACCTCTGCCGCCCCAAAGGCCAGCCCGTACAGCAGTACTGCAAGGAGAATTTCAAGGCAGATTGCCGCGAAAACGGAATATGAATGCAGAGCATTTAGGCCGGTTGCGTTCGGACTAAGACCGGAGACTCTGCCAAAACCGCCGAGCACGAGCGCGGCATAAAACCAGCCTGCAATCAGCCAGGTACGGCCTTTCCGCTGGAAGTATGCGCTTTGTCCCCGCGGCAGGGACTCGCCTCTCGCAGTCACATACTCGGCTTCGGTCTTCCACATGATTGCCGCGGCCGTCACTCCCAGGCTAAACATCAATAGAGAGTAGATCCACAGTTTCAAGTCCGCCAGTTCCCAGCCCACTGCATACGCGCCGCTCAGAAAGCGCACCAGGAATCCGGCCCCCACAATAAAAAGCGTTCCAAGCGGGTATTTCGCCGAGTATGGTTTTGCCCAAAATTCATATACGACCTGCAGCAGGGAGATCACAATTGTTATGATGAACAGGTTTATGGAAAGAAGGCTGGCAAGGAACAGGCCAAGGCCCCAGCGAATGAGAACCTCCCAGTAGGCGCCGGAGTTGATTGGAGAGGCCGCAAGCGGGCGCTGTCTATTCGCAGGAATTAATTTATTGGCATTGTGATCCCGGATGTCGTTCCATAAATATTTTGCCTGCTGTACGAACACTTCCTGTATGACAAACCAGGCCAGGAGATAGCAAAACAGAGCCGTATGGTTTGGCGGGTAGGGCGCGGAAAAGATTACCTGCCTGAGATCCGCCGCACAGTTGCCCTGGATCAGACAGGGGATCTTGTGCTCCAGCAGGGCAGCGACAACGCCTCCAAACAGCAGGAAGCCTTTACTGAGAAAATCGATTGGGCGGGGCAGGATCACCCGGAGTATGCGCGACTGACTATGCTTATTCAGCTCCCTGAGCGCGTCTTTTGCACTCAGATCTTTACGATTTCGGTATCTTTCATGAAGCTTTGGCAGGTCCAGCGATGCACCGGTCAGGCCGACTCCCAGATAGATAAGGCCAAATGCATATAGAAGAGCGAAAAGCGTCCCCAGCCCATGGTTGGAGGCATACAGGATGGTAAAGCTCAAGCCAACCAGACCGAGAAACAGCAGAGTGGGCATAAGGAACAGCCCGCCCCTGAGGAAGTTGTAGGTCGGATCGCCTCTTCGAAAGCTCTGAACGTCCGATGGGAACGAGTATGTATCGTAGTACAGCGTGAAATCGGCATTAAATCTGGTCTTGATTGCGTCACTTAGATCCCGGACGTGATAGATAAAAAACCCCATCTGGTAGAGCAGGATTACGGCAGCGCCAAAAAGTGCCAGAACAGCCATGGGAGCAACAAAAATGAGAACATTGCGCAGCCCGGAGTCGGTATCGATCGCAGACGAAATCACAGGAGGGACAGCCGCAGCCTGTGGGGAGGGCGTGCTTGAATACACGTAGATAATCAAGCCGCCTATAAACGTTGTCGCAACAACCAGCAGCTGCACGAGAAGACTATAGTGATTATTAAGGCTCACATAGGATCGGTCAAGCTCCTTGCTCAGCATGTCCAATGAGAGGTTTTGATCAGATGCTTTGCTCAAGGTTTATCTCCAGGATCAATCTTTCCTGATTCATCGATCTTTCACATTCCCGGGCAGTTTCATTCCCCTGACTTCTCACTCTTTACTATTCTTCCGGCACCGGCAGATTGGGACAGGTGGCATGATAGGGAATGCCGGCACCCACATACTGGCTCCATTCGGCCCGGGTCAGGTTGCGAGGCAGGCGCAGGCAGGCTTCCGGCAGC
>JBAVVF010000521.1:0-10096 GCA_049697155.1 Anaerolineales bacterium | reverse complement strand
TCTCTGATCCTGGAAAACACTGCTCTCTAATTTCTACTCATCTATTCTCTCCTAACGAGGAGCAAACGAATGAAACTACCCATCTCATGGTTACAAGATTACATCGACCTCGACGGCCTGTCCATCGAGGAGATCGCCCGCAAGCTGACCCTGGCCGGGCTGGAAGTGGATGAGATCAAATACGTGGGCCTGCCGATGTCGAACGGCGCGGCCTCCGGCATGCATTCCAGCGAACGGCATGAATTCAAGACCAGCGGCCTTTCCTGGGAGCGCGACAAGATCGTCGTGGCGGAGATCCGGGAGGTGATGCCGCATCCCAACGCAGACCGCCTGACGCTGCTCGATCTGTACGACGGGCAGCAGAGCCAGACCGTGTTGACCGGCGCGCCGAACATCTTTCACCTGAAAGGCACCGGCAAACTGCCCAAGCCGATCAAGGTCGCGTATGCGAAGGAAGGCTCGACCATTTACGACGGCCACGCCGATGGACTCGTACTCACGACCCTCAAGCGGGCCAAGATCCGCGGCGTCGACTCGTATTCGATGGTCGCCTCGGAGAAGGAGCTTGGCATCTCTGAGGAGCATACGGGCATCATCATCCTGGACGACGACGCACCGGTTGGCATGCCGCTCGTGGACTACATGGGCGACGCGGTCCTCGACATCAGCATCCTGCCGAACATGGCCCGTAATGCCAACGTGATTGGTGTGGCGCGCGAGCTGGCCGCGCTGACCGGGCGCGAGCTCAAAAAGCCGACCATCAAATATAAGACTGAAGGCCAGCCGGTCGAGGAGCTGGTTTCCATCGAGATCACGGAGCCGGAGCTCAATCCACGCTTTGTGATCGGCTTGATCCGCGACGTGGAGATCAAGCCCAGTCCCTATCAGGTCCAGCGCAGGCTGCGGCTGGCGGGCATCCGTCCGATCAACAACATCGTGGATGCCACCAACTACGCGATGGTCGACATCGGCGAGCCGCTGCACGCGTTCGATTACGATGTGCTGAAAGAACGTGCTGGCAGGAAGAACGTCAAGATCATCACGCGCACCGCCAACGACGGCGAGAAATTGACAACCCTGGATGGCGTCGACCGCAAACTTACTTCCACGAATGTCCTGGTGTGCGACGAGAAAGGGCCGCTATCGCTGGCGGGGGTGATGGGTGGCGCGGAGAGCGAAGTGTATGATGCATCGAAAGAGGTGCTCGACGCGATCGCTCCTGAAAAGGAACCCGGTGAGATGCAAATGGGGAAGGTTAGTGTCCGCGGCACGAGCACCGTCAACATCCTGCTCGAAGGGGCGGCCTGGAACTTCATCAACATCCGCAAGACCGCCAAACAGCACAACCTGCCCTCCGAAGCCTCCTTCCGCTTCTCGCGCGGCGTGCATCCGGCCGTCGCGGAACAGGGTGTGAAGCGCTGCCTGCAGCTCATGACGGAGTGGTCGGGCGGCAAGGTCGCTCCCGGCCTGGTGGACGAGTATCCGCGCAAGCCGAAGGACCCGACGGTCACGATCACGCCCAAAGATGTGAAGCGCCTGCTCGGCATCGACCTGACCGCGAAACAAATTGCCGAACTGCTGACCCGGCTGGAATTCAAATGCACGGTCGAAAAGAACGCGGTCAAAGCCAAGACGCCGTCGCATCGCCTCGACATCGGCGAGGGCATCGTGGGCGTGGCAGATGTGCTGGAGGAAGTGGCGCGCAGCTACGGCTACGACAACATCCCCGAAACGCGCATGTCCGATGCGCTCCCGCCGCAGATCGGCAATCCCGTGTTCGAATGGGAGGAGCGGGGCCGCGATATCCTGGTTAATCTCGGTTTGCAGGAGGTAGTCAGTTATCGTTTGACCTCCCCCGAACGCGAAAGTCGGCTGGTCCAGTACGGTGAGTATGTGGAGCTTGCCAATTTCATCAGTCCTGAACGGCGTGTGATGCGCCGGAGCCTGCTGGCCGCCGTGCTTGAGGCGGCGGAGAAAAATGCGCGGGCCGGATCGATCGCGCTCTTCGAGCTGGGTCCCATCTTCGAGCCGAAGAAAAATGACCTTCCCGATGAGCCAGGCAGGCTTGCCCTGGTGATGACCGGCGCGCGTCTCGCGACTGCCTGGGATGTGAAGGACTCGCCGAACTATGATTTCTACGACATGAAGGGCCGCCTCGAGCTGCTTCTGAGCGGACTCCGCCACAAGGACGTTTCCTTCGCCCCGGCGGATTCGGTCAGCTACCTGCACCCGGGCAAAGCCGCGGAAGTGAAGGTAAGCGGACAAACGGTGGGTGTCTTCGGCGAGCTGCATCCGCTCATCAGGGAAAAATATGAAGTTGGGGATGCGCCGCTTATCGTGGCCGAATTCGATCTCGACAAGCTGCGCGGGCTGAGTCCCGCCTATGGCATCGCGCCCGTCTCGGAGTTCCCGCCGGTCTACGAGGATATCGCGGTCATCGTTGACGAATCGGTGCCGGCGGCGCGCTTGGAAGCATTGATCAGGCAGACGGGCGGCCGGACCGTCACGGATGTGCGCCTGTTCGACGTCTACCGCGGCGAGCAGATCGGCGCAGGCAAAAAGTCACTGGCCTACAGCCTCACCTATCAATCCGATAAGACCATGACCGACGCCGAAGCGGCCGCGATCCGCAATAAAATTGTAAAGCGTTTGGAATATGAGGTTGGCGCAAAATTGAGAAGTTAGCGGTATGATTGCAGGCAGCAGCATTTTTTGCTGACAAGACATGATTTCATCAAAGGAGAAGACACATGCAAAACAAAACCATCGGCATCATTGCCACCGTCCTGACTGCCCTTGTCTGCGGGTGTACCGGCTTGTTCAGTTGTATCTGGGGCGTTCTGATCGCGAGCGGCCAGCCTATTGATGTGACTACCAATGGGGTGACGACACCCCAGACATTCTCACCCACGATCGGTTTTGTCCTGTTGTGCCTGTCTCTTCTCTTGGTCCTGGTCCCGGTTGCCGTAGGGTTCTTCACACTGCGCAGCAAGCCGGAAGCCAGCAGCGTGCCGATCAGCAACGAGCCCATCCCTCCGGCCTCGTAATCACAACAAAAAGGTGGCGCCTCAGGGCGCCACCTTTTTTTCAGCAGGCTGGGTTATTTCACGATGATCGTAAGCATCATCCTGCAAAAGTCCTTTTTCCCGGCTCCCATCATCCAGGTGGTTGTATAGCTGCCTGGGTCTTTGGGGGCCTGCAGATCCACCACAAGGTCGATGCTGCCGCCGATGGGGACGTTCGCAGACAGGTCGTAGCCCGAAACCTTGTGGATCTTGCTGCCGCCCGAGTAGCTATAATCCACAATGGTGCGGTCCCAATTTTTCTGACCGATGTTTTTGACGGTCCAAAAGGCGCCGAATTCTTCCCGCGGTTCGAAGGTGCTTCCATTGGGGGGCGAAAGCCGGGTTACCTGGCAGGCATAATTTTCATCGATTTTCTCATTGCTCAAACCGGTAAACGTAGGCATAACCATCGGTGTGGGAGAAGCGAGGGTAAATATCACTGTCACGGTGGCGGTCGGTGAAGGTGTTTCCGTCAGGCGAATGGGCGTACTGGTGAGTGTCAGTGTTGGGCTGGGCAGGGCTGCGGCCGTCTGGGTGTTGGCGGCATTTGCAGTTTGTACGATGACGGTGTTGACCGCGCCCGGATCCAGGGTGGGAACGGGCGGGGCCCCCAGCGATGGGACGCAGGCCATGATCAGTGCAAGCATGGCTGTCCAGATCAACAACTTTGTTTTGCGTGAGGCTGTCATGTTTTCCTCTTCCACACTGGACCTGGGTCCAGATATGGATCCCTGTTATTTTTCAACGACAATGGCCGTATATGGATAGCACAAACCGCCTTCCACAATAAATGTCATGATATAGGTGCCTGGCTTGTCGGGAGCCTCGGCGTCGAAATCGACTACGACCGAAGCGCCCGGTTTCAATTCAGGCAGTTCCACGAAAGTGGTACTGGTCAATTTGGTTCCGCTGTTATATTTGACGTCGAGTCCCGCGCGCATGGTCTTGGTGCCGGTGTTGACAATTGTCCATTTGATGTCAAAATCGGCGTTGGGCCGGAGGACCGTATTGTCGGCCGGTTTGCGGGGGAACGCGTTGCAGGAGTATTCCGGTTTTACAACCGCTCCACCGCCACCTCCACTCGGGACCCTGGTGGGCAGCGGGAGCGCAGTCACTGTCGGCGGGATCATCGTCGGAGTAGGGGGTACCTCCGGGGTCTGAGTCGGAAGCATGGTGTTCGTCACTGCAGGCGTCAGGGATTGTGCGGCTTGAGTCTGGGCATTCTGCGCGGCAATGGTCAGCGCGACCGCTGTCGCAACCTGATTTTCGATGTTAATAGCACCGGGCGTTGGCTGGGCCGGCAGACAGGCAGCCAGCAGGAAGGTCAGCGTGATGACAGTGAACAGGATTTTTTTCATTGATTGACTCATACTTTCTCCTTTATTTCTCATTGGGTTCTGAAGTGCCAGGTCCTATTCCGAGCGGCTGCCATTTCTTTTCATCCTTGAGGCGGTGCTGGATCCCGTGGCGGTCATGGGTTTCGTCGAAGCCTTCCGGCTTGATGAACATTGCCTCTCCATCCAGCAGGCCGTGAATGCCTGCCTGGCCGGGCTCGGGTCGCTTTTCGCCTTTGAATTTGGCAGCGTCGCTGGGAAGATAGTCGGTGGGTTCCTCATACGTCGTGACATAGCCTTCGAAGTTGCGCAGGATCACTTTGTGATCGGACATGCTGAGTAAATAATTGGGCATGACGGGAATCTTGCCTCCGCCGCCGGGTGCGTCCACGATGTATTGCGGAACGGCATAACCCGAGGTGTGTCCGCGCAGGCCTTCCATGATCTCGATGCCTTTGGCCACCGGCGTGCGGAAGTGACCTGCGCCTTCCACCAGGTCGCACTGGTAGAGATAGTACGGCCGCACACGGATGCGGACCAGGTCCTGCACGAGTTTACGCTGGATATGAACGTTGTCGTTCACGCCCGCCAGCAGCACCGTCTGGTTGCCGAGTGGAATGCCTGCCCTTGTAAGACGGTCACAGGCCTGTTCCAGTTCCAGCGAGATCTCATTCGAGTGGTTGACGTGGATATTCATCCAGAAAGGATGATATTTCGCCAGTGTATCGCACAATTCCTGGGTAATACGCATAGGCATAAAAACGGGTACCCGCGAGCCGATCCGGATGATCTCGATGTGCGGGATCTCACGCAGCCGGGAGAGCAGCTCTTCGAGGACTTTCGGCGCGAGCACCAGCGGATCGCCGCCGGAAAGCAGGACGTCCCGCACCTGGGGCGTCCGCTTGAGGTACTCGATCTGCATCTCGAATTCCTGGCGGTTGAAGGTCTGACCGGGGTCGCCGACGATGCGCGAGCGCGTGCAGTAGCGGCAGTAAGATGCGCACTGGGTCGTGACCAGCATCAGGACCCGGTCCGGGTAGCGGTGGACCAGCCCGGGCACGGGCGAGTGGCGATCCTCGGCCAGGGAGTCTTCCATCATGGCGGTGAAGGACTGCATCTCCTCGGCAAGAGGGATGACCTGTTTGCGGATGGGGTCGTCCGGATCGTTCGGATCGATCAGCGAAATGAAATAGGGCGTGATGTCCACGCGGAACAGTCCGCTGGTGTTCAGGGCCTTGCGTTCGGATTCGGTCAGCGGCAGGATCTTCTCGATCTCTTCCGCCGAGTTCAGGCGATGGCTCAACTGCCAGCGCCAGTCGTTCCACTTTTCATCGGGAACGTCTGCGTAAATTGGAGCACGTTTGGAAACAAACGGGGCAGGCATATTATCTTCCTCCGGGTCTGGTTAGAAATTAAATAACGTTAATAGGATCAAGTGTGAAATATGTTTTGCGGAGGGTCATGATCTGGCCGAAAGCAGCCGGTACTTTTAATTTTCATATTATTCAGGTTAACCTTGATTAACTTACCAATCCTTTGCGTAATTGGCGTTCTCTAACGCCAATCCATGCGCTAGAGAGCGCATTCTACGCGGTTCTTTGTTAGGCAATTTATATTAGCCTGAATAGTATTGTAAGAGCAAATAAAAGGCAGGTCAATGACTACTTTTATGCGGGCAAAATTCAAGGATTTTGTGAACGATTGTACAATTCCCCTTGAATTTGAGTACAAGTGGAACCTTTCTCCCTTCGCTGGTGTATTTCCTTCATAATGAATAACCTCTCCGGAGAGGCTGAGTGGACGAATCCACGTTAATCCGCCGCGCCGTGAACGGCGACCCGGCGGCCTGGGAACCGCTGGTGCTTGCGCACCAGGAGGCGGTCTTCCGGCTGTCGTACCTGCTCCTCGGCGATCCCGACGACGCGCAAGACATTGCCCAGGAAACCTTTCTGCGCGCCTGGAAGCATCTCCGGAGCTTCGACCCGGCGCGCCCGCTGCGGCCCTGGCTGTTGAGCATCGCCTCGAACCTGGCCAGCAACCGCCGCCGTTCCGCGGGGCGATACGCTTCCGCGCTGATGCGGGCCTTTCGCAGTGAGCCGGCCTCGTCATCCGGCCCGGAAGAGAGCAGCACCCGGCAGATGGAAGCCGCCGATCTTTGGAAGGCGGTTCAGCAGTTGAGCGTGCCGGACCAGCAGGTTATCTACCTGCGCTACTTCCTTGAGCTTTCAGTTTCTGAAAGCTCCCAGGTGTTGGACCTGGCGGAGGGGACGGTCAAGTCACGGCTGAGCCGGGCGCTGGAACGGCTGCGCGGCATCATCCGGCAGAATTTTCCGGTTCTCGCCGAATGGCGCGAAGGACAGGATGCATGAACGAGTCGCACCAGGAACTCTTTGAAAAACAACTGTTGTCCATCTCGACGAGACTGGACTATCCGCCCACGCCGGATATTGCCGGCTCTGTGATGAGAGCTGTGCGAGCGACGACACGTCCCCGCTTCGTTACCCGGAAACTGGCCTGGTCGCTGACGGTCCTGCTGATCCTCTGCTCGAGCCTGATGCTCATCCCCGCGGCGCGGGCCGCGATCCTCGAGTTCATTCAGATCGGCGCTGTGCGCATCTTCCGTGCCGAACCGACGCCGCTGACTCCACCTCAGGAAGGGCTGCCGGCTTTTCCGGTCACGGCCACACCCTACGCGACTGCAGAACCTCTCCTCCCGCTCCTCGAAAACCTCGCCGGCGAAATGACCCTGGAAGAGGCGCAGCGCACGGTCGATTATCCAATCCTCTTGCCTTCCTACCCGCCCGATCTCGGCCGCCCGGACCGGGTCTTCGTCCAGGACGCGGACGGCGACATGACGATCCTGATCTGGACCGACCCGCAGCAGCCGGACGAGGTGCGGATGAGCCTGCATTACATTCCGGAGGGCAGTTGGGCGGTCAAAAAGGTGAATCCGACTCTGATCCAGGAGACGACGATCAACGGGGGACGCGCCATCTGGGCGATCGGTCCCTATCCCCTGCGGCTCTCCAACGGCGATCTCGAGCTGACGCGCCTGATCGACGGCCACGTACTGATCTGGACGGACGGCGATGTGACCTATCGCCTCGAGACAGACCTGAGCCTGGAGGAAGCGCTCAAAGTGGCGAAATCACTGGAACCAATCCGATAAACTGCTTGGAACCCGGTCTCCCTCAGCGGTGTACAGCTTGCATACACCAAAGGAGGTACGCATGTTTTCCCGATTTCGGATTGCATTTGGAATTGCACTGCTGCTGTCACTTGTCTTTGCGATCCCGGCCTTCGCCGGAGGCTGGGCAGTGATCACCCTGGACGAATTGCCGACCGGCGTGGTGGCGGGCAAGCCGCTGACGGTCGGGTTCACCGTCCTGCAGCACGGCCGGACGCCGATGGATGGGCTGGAGCCGACCATTGTCGCCAACCTGTATAAAGAGCAGGAGTTTGTCGTCTATGCCGAACCGGACGGGGAGCCCGGTCATTACACAGCCACGCTGACCTTCCCAAAGGAAGGGGAGTGGCGATGGATCGTTCGGGCCTTCAGCATGGAGCAGCAGATGCCCATGCTGGCGGTCGCGCCCCCGGCGGCTGCCGCATTGAAACAGCCTGTGGCAGAAACCGAACCTGTCGCTGCCTCGATCCCGCCTCTGCTAATCGTCCGCGGGCTGGCTGTGGGGATTGGGCTGATCGCTTTGGCAGTGGCCTATCGCCGCAGGAGCCGCCTGGCCATCGCATTGACTGTGTTCTGCCTGTTGGCCGGAATGGCTTCCTTCCTGCCAGCGGCCGCCTCGGCCCTGGGATCGGAATCGCAGAGCAAGCCGGCCGTCGAAGTGCCCGTCGACTCGTCGGCATCGCAAGTCGAGCTGGGACGTCAATTGTTCATCGCAAAGGGCTGCATCACCTGTCATTACAACAGCAAGACCGCGCACCGCTCCGACTATTGGACGATCGAGATGGGCGCGCCCGATCTTTCAAAGTTCACCGGCAACGCAGAGGTATTGTTCATGAGACTGAAGGATCCCGCCTCGGTCAAATCGGATACGAAGATGCCGAACCTGGGCCTGTCCCGGGTGGAGATCGAAGCCCTGGTGGCCTTCATCAATTCGAAGTAAGTTTGCCGCTTCCGTGAACGGACAGTGAGCTGCTCACTGTCCGTTTTTATTTAACGATACAATCGTGGAAACTGGAGGAGTTATGACCGATCCCGCATCCACTCATGGGCTCTGGGGCGATCTGCACAGTCCGGAGTATCAACCTGCCAACTCGGATTTTACAGTTGTCGGAGTCCCGTACGATGGAGCCGCCTGCGCGCGTCCGGGCGCGGCGCTGGCCCCCGGGCGGATCCGGTTCTGGTCCACGCATCTGACTCCATTTAGCGAAGACCGCACCCGCCTGGGCAGCATCCGCATCTGCGACCTGGGCGATATTCCGGTCGACGAGCAGGCGCGTGACTTCGAGCGGGTCCGCCAAAAGGTGGCAACTCTGCCCAACGTGCCGATTGTCCTGGGCGGCGATCACTCCATCAGCATTCCCGTTTTGCAGGCCCAGCGTGAACGTTACCGGGAACAGCGCCTCGGCCTGCTGTGGCTGGACGCCCATCCCGACCTGTGCGATGTGTTCACCGGCTCGAAGCTTTCGCATGCCTGTGTCCTGCGGCGGGCCCTCGAATTTGGCATCGAACCCGGGGATGTTTGCATGGTGGGACTGCGTTCGTGGGAGGAACAGGAAATCGACCTGATCGAAAACGGCGGGTTGAACGTCTATCCCGCGGCGGCAGTTGCGGAACGCGGGATCAGGAGCGTTGCCTCGAGTGTGTACAGTAAGTTAAGCCTCTGTGATGCTGTCCATATTTCGCTGGATATTGACTGTCTCGACCCGGCCTTTGCCCCCGGCACCGGCATCCCGGATGCCGGCGGACTGACCTCCCGGGATGTGATTACGCTCCTCAAATCCCTGCAGGGCCTTCCGCTGGTCGGGCTGGACCTGGTCGAGGTCTCGCCGCCGGTCGATCCTTCGGAGGCGACGATCTTTGCAGCCCTGAAGTTCATCATGGAATATATTGCGGTCTTCGCCCGGGAAAAACAGAAATGACAGAGAGGATGATCGAATGAAGGTGGATTTCGAAAAACTGAACGTGACTCACAACGAAGCAGAAAATACATTTGAGGTGCAGATCGACGGGCGCCTTTCCAGGCTGGATTACATGCGGGACGGCAGGAATTTTGTCATCACGCACGTCGGCGTTCATCCCGACTTCAGGGGACAGGGTCTTGCAGGCAGGATTATGGATGCGGGCCTGGAATATGCCAGGCAGAATTCGCTGCGGGTGATTCCCATGTGCTCTTATGCCGCATCCTATATTCGTAGAAACCCACAATACGCTGAATTGACAAACCAGGAAAGAGGGGAATGATCGGGCAGCCTGTCCTATTTCGTCCGGCCCGGCGCGACGACCTGCCAGCCATCGTCCGCATGCTTGCGGATGATGATCTTGGCAGTCAGCGCGAGCGCTGCGAAGATCCGCTGTCCCCATCTTATTCTTCCGCTTTCGAGCAGATCGACCAGGATCCGAACCATGAGCTGATCGTTGCCGAGCAAAATGGGGAGGTGATTGGTACGCTGCACCTGATGTTCCTGCCCTCGGTCAGCTTCCAGGGCGGGCTGCGGGCCCAGGTCGAATCG
>JBAVVF010000520.1:0-3707 GCA_049697155.1 Anaerolineales bacterium | reverse complement strand
GCATACCAGTAACGCCCGGGTTTTTCGGCAGCCAGCTGGCGCGCGGTCCGGATGGCCCCGTCTGAGCCTTCGGTCGGGTCGGTCAGGATCAGTTCGGCGCCCAGCGCCCGCAGGATCGAGATCCGCTCGGGACTGGCGTTGGCCGGGAGCGCCAGGGTGACGGGAATTCCCAGAACGGCTCCGAACGTGGCATACGAGATGCCCATGTTGCCGGAGGTCGAATCGAGCAGGCGTTTCCCGTCCCTGAGATCGCCATTTGCCAGCGCGGTCCGCAGGATGTTGAGCGCCGGCCGGTCCTTGACGGAGCCGCCCGGGTTGAACCATTCCGCCTTGGCAAAAACCTTTACTCTTTCGGTAAACATTTGTCCGAGGCGCCGAAGCGGAAGGAGGGGGGTGTTCCCCACGTGGGCGGTCAAATCTGCAGGGGAGTCCACATCCGATTGGTAAACTTTATAGTCGAGTAGTGCCATAGAATCCCTTAAATGAATAGCAGCCAACAGCGGAAATAAAAGAACGGCGACCAAACGCCTCGCGAATTGAGCACGCGGGAGTCGTCCACCGTTCTGAGATCGTGTTGACTGCGGGGTTGTGTCTCAGGCGGTGGTTACGAGCCCCGCCGTTGACACAAGCAATTGTTGGGTGTTTTCATAGGTTCCTCAATAGGATGACGGCTATTTTACATTTCTTACTTGAATTGTCAAGTTAATTATTGGGAAACGTAGTAACGACTTCAGTCGTTCGTAATAGACGACTGAAGTCGTCACTACGGATTATCCTCCCGCCGCGGACGCCATGAGGATGACCTTATCCTCGTCCTGCAGGGGCGTCTCCAGACCGTTCAAGTCACGGATGTGGGTTCCGTTGACGAAAACATTGAAATGCTTGCGCAGGTTGCCGTCTGCATCCAGCAAATGGAACTTAACCGCCGGGTATTGCCCGACGATTTTTTCGATCAGTTCGGCGGCCGTCGCAGCCGAAACCGAAAATTCGGTTTGATTATCCACGTAATATTTCATCACCGCCGGGAAGCGAACAATTGCCATAAGTACTATTTTACTTTGAAATAGTTGCCTTTCCTCCCGGAACTTCCTATAATAAAGCCAACAAGGAGATCATTATGGCAGAATATAAAGTGATCGCTGGGACTTTCCACGTCAGAGGCTATGAGCCTGACGGAGATTCGATCCGCTTTCAGGCAAATAACCCCGCTCACTGGGATTTTTTCGCCTGGGCGAGTGAGCTGGATAAGATTAGCAAGAAGAAGCAGCTGCGCATCGAGGCAATCGACGCGATGGAGACTCACTATGACGGGTACCACCAGCCGCGTCCGTTTGCGCTAGCGGCGCTCGAGTCTTTGCTGGAATTACTGGGCATTACCTCCGTAATCTACAGCATTGGCGTGACCCAAATCGTGGAGGCTGCCGACGGTAAACCGGGCTTCATCGCGTCCGGGACCACGGACCGCTTCGGGAGACCGGTAAGTTACGTATTCCCTAAAAAAGCCAAACTCATCGATGGGGCCGTCATGGATTCGAGCGAACTGCCGGTGGAAGACTCCCTCAATTTTCAACTGGCGCGCGAGGGTCTTGTATATCCCACGTTCTACACAACCACCGACCGGGTGTTCGCGGAGAAGATCCGGGCGGTGGTGGCCCGGGCCAGAAAGACGACGCGCGGACTCTGGTCGATCGACCGGACGTCGGACTTTTCGCTCTGGGATGTGAGGACCCTCCAGGAGGACATTCTGATCATGCCCAAGCTGTTCCGACGCCTGGTCGCTTTCATGGACTGTTATGCAGACTACGCCCAGCTCGAAACTTTCATGAGAAAGCAAAGGGACAACCTGCAGCTCTGGGATGGGACGAAGAAAAGGTCGCTGGCAGATTTGATGACGTTCAGCGGCAGGCGCATGCAGATGAAGACGCCGGTGGAGGATATCCTGTTCTCGCCGAAGTAGGTGAAAGGTAGACAGGTAGAAGGTAGACAGGTATACAAATAAAAGTCCCGAGGCCAATGCCTCGGGACTTTACACTTTTTACTTCTTAATTCTTACTTTTTACTTCTTACTGAACTACTACTCTTCCTTCTTCGCTTCCATTTCCTTCTTGTGAGCTTCGATGATCGTCGCGGAAATGTTCGCCGGGACAACATCATAGTGATGCAGTTCCATCGTAAAGTAGCCGCGCCCCCCGGTCATGGAGCGGATTTGCGTGGTGTAACGCGTCATTTCAGCCATAGGGACATGCGCAATGACAGTCGTGCTGCCGTGCTCGGCTTCCGTACCCTGCACGCGTCCGCGGCGGGTATTCAGGTCGCTCATCACATCGCCCATGTTCGCGTCGGGGACGGTCACATGCACTTCCATGATCGGTTCGAAAAGCACGGGACCGGCGCTTTGCACCGCGAGCTTGAAGGCCTCGCGCCCGGCGATTTCGAAGGCCACCGGCTTCGAGTCCACTTCGTGCTCCTTGCCGTCGTACACGATCACTCTTACGTTGTTCATCGGGTAGCCTGCGAAGGCGCCGCGTTCCATCGTGGCTTTGATACCCTTTTCAATGGGCGGCAGATAGGACTTCGAGAGATTCATGCCGACGAGCTCATCGGTGAATTCGAAGTCACCCTCGTGGTAGGGCTCGATGCGCAGATGGACTTCGCCAAATTGACCTGCGCCCCCTGATTGTTTCTTATGGCGGTATTGTCCACTGGCTTTGCGGGTAATGCCTTCGCGATAGGGAATCCTTGGCTCATGCGTAACCAGACCGACCTGGAATTTCACCTGTGCGCGATGAATCGCCACGTCAATATGCTGGTCGCCCATTCCCTGTAGAACGGTCTCATGGGTGATGTGATCATTTTGCCAGGAGAGGGTCATATCCTCTTCACACAGACGGGTGAGCGTGGGGGAGATTTTCGCCGCATCGGCCTGCGTCTTGGGCGCGATGGCCACACGGTACAACGCGGCCGGGAATTTTGGTTTCTCAACGGTTAGCGGATGATTCTTGTCACAAAATGTATCGCCTGTGGATGTCGCGGTTAATTTCGAAACCGAGGCAATATCACCTGCGTGGACAACCTTGACAGGGATCTGTTCCTTGCCGCGCTGGAAATGCAGCCCGGACATGCGCTCATCCGCGCCTTTGTTCTGGTTCCAGACGTGGGCATCGGCCTGGACGGAGCCGGAGAAGACCCGGAAGTAGGTCACCTTGCCAACGAACGGGTCGGCGGTGGTCTTCCAGACATAGGCTGCCAGAGGCTCGGTATCGGAGGGTTTCAGCTCCTCCTCGCCGTTCTTGCCCTGTGCCGTACGCTTGGGCGCGTTCAGCGGGGAGGGCATGAGGTCGACGATATCGTTGAGGAGCGGGATCACGCCGATCTCGCGACCGCCGGCCGCACAGAAGACCGGGATAAACTCCCCACTGTGGACGACATCCCTGAGCCCGCGCGTCATCTCTTCGTCGGAGAGCGAGCCATTCTCCAGGTACTTTTCCATCAGGGCGTCTTCCCCTTCGGCGGCGGCTTCCACGAGCGTAAAATGAGCTGTCTCGGCGGCTTCCTTCAGCTCGGCCGGGATCTCGGCGGTCGTCTTGCCGTCACCCATGTAAGCCTTCATGCCGATGATATCCACCACGCCCTTGAAACTCTGCTTCTCGCCAACCGGCAAATGGACTTTGAGCGTCCGTTTGCCATACCCGCGCGCGAGCTCTTCC
>JBAVVF010000519.1:0-2319 GCA_049697155.1 Anaerolineales bacterium | reverse complement strand
GCATTGGATCACGGTCAATTACCGCGAATCGTTCAACATGTTCGCCTCTTCAGGGATTCTGTTCAATCATGAAAGCCCGCGGCGCGGCCTCGAGTTTGTAACCCGCAAGATCTCGGACGGTGTGGCTCGCATCAAGCTTGGGCGTGCCAGGGAACTGCGGCTGGGCAACCTCGAATCACAGCGGGACTGGGGCTTTGCGGGTGATTACGTGGATGCCATGTGGCGCATCCTGCAGCATGACCACCCGGACAGTTTCGTGGTGGGGATGGGAGAGACTCATTCGGTGCGGGAATTCTGCGAGATTGCCTTTGGGCATGTCGGCCTGGATTACAATGATTACGTCGTGCAGGATGAAAAGTTCTATCGTCCTGCTGAAGTTGACCTGTTGATCTCCGATCCGACCAAAGCGCGTGTTGTGCTGGGATGGGAGCCTTCAGTCACCTTCAGGGAACTTGTCACCATGATGGTGGACGCAGACCTCGAACGATTAAGCCAGAAGAAGTAGCCATGCACAACCTGTCCCTGATCATTCCCGTATATAACGAAGCAAAAAACCTGCCGATCCTTTTCGAGAGTATTCAAAAGACTCTGCAATCCTTCCAATGCCTGTGGGAGGTCATCTTCGTCGATGATGGCAGCCAGGATGACAGCTTTGAGGTGTTGAAATCCCTGGTTGAGAAAGATGCCGAGCATGTGCGGGTCGTGGCTTTTCGCCGGAATTTTGGCCAGACGGCTGCAATTACCGCCGGTATCGACCATGCCCGCGGTGACACGATGGTTCTGCTGGATGCCGACCTGCAGAACGACCCGGCCGATATTCCCATGCTGCTGGCCAAACTCGATGAAGGCTACGACCTGGTGAGCGGTTGGCGCAAGGACCGCAAGGATAACCGCCTGACGCGCACCATCCCTTCCAATCTTGCCAATGGGCTGATCTCCTGGGTGACTGGTGTTCACCTGCACGACTACGGCTGTTCGCTCAAAGCCTATCGCCGGGAGGCACTCGAGGGGTTTCGCCTGTACGGGGAGATGCACCGCTTCATCCCGGTCTTTGCCCATTCCGTGGGTGCCCGCATCACCGAGATCCCGGTCCGCCACCACGAGCGCAAATTCGGGCATGCCAACTATGGTTTAGACCGGACGATGAAGGTTATCCTGGACCTGTTCACCGTCAAGTTCCTGCTCAGCTATTCACACAAGCCCATGCGTCTCTTTGGAGGAGTGGGGATGATGCTTTTTTCGGGCGGCGGGTTTTTGCTCTTGTATTTGTTTATTCGGCGCACATTCGATGGTGTTCCTGTGCTTGGTTCGCCGCTCTTCCAGCTGGCGATCATGTTCCTGATCCTGGGCTCCCAGTCCATTCTGATGGGGCTGATCGCGGAGCTGCTGGCGCGTACCTATCACGAATCGCAAAGCAAGCCCACCTATACCATTCGAACCGTACTTGGAAAAAAATAAACGTATGTTCGCGTGGTGGTTACGGAACCGTCAGCTCATCTTACAGTCGGCGGGAACGCTGCTGGCGTTTCTTCTGTTGCTGCTGCTTCTTCGAAAAGAGGACGGGATTGGAGTTTTGGTCGCCCTGAGCGAGATTGAGCTGGCTGACCTGCTCTGGGTCGCGCTTTTATTTGCCATTTCCCGGATTGCAGTTGCATGGCGCTGGCAGGTCCTTTTGCTGTCCGCCGGGATCAAGCTCCGCTTCAAAGACAACCTGGCTCTGACCTTTATGGGCCTGTTTGCAACGAATTTTCTGCCGACAACTATCGGCGGTGATGTCGTTCGTCTGGTGGGCGTCATGCAGATGGGGTATGACCGGGCCGTCTCCCTGGCATCCATCGCGGCAGATCGATTGATTGGAATGGCAGGCATGGCCATGACTGTTCCATTGGGAGTGGTACCGGCCTGGAATGCGCTGCAGGAACTGGCCGTCACGCTGTCTTTTTTTTCCAGGTTCCATAGACCGGTTGCGTTTTTCAAGCGAACGCTTGCCTCGTTTTCCATCTGGTTCAAACAACCGGCTGCCCTGCTAGCCTCGCTGGCCTTCACCTGGATTCACATGCTTTGCCTCTTCGGGTCGATCTATATTTTTGTCGATGACCTTGGCGCGCATACCTCCTTCTGGCTGATTGCCGGATTGTGGAGCGTCACATATTTCATCACGCTGATCCCCATATCGATCAATGGCTATGGAGTGCAGGAAGTGGTCTTCACGATCCTGCTGTCCGAGGTGGTGGGATTTGTTCCGTCCGTCGCCGCGACCATTGCACTGCTGATCCGGGCCTATTTCGTGCTCTCCAGCCTGCCCGGCGCCCTCTTCTT
>JBAVVF010000518.1:0-4372 GCA_049697155.1 Anaerolineales bacterium | reverse complement strand
CTCGATACCATGGACTCAGGATTTGCCAGCTCACTTTCCCGGGCCGGGAAGACCTGCACCGCGCAGGCTTTGAACTCGGGGATCTTGGCCTGCGGGTCGAGCGCGTCGTTCGTCAGCAGGTTGGCCGCGGCTTCGGCAAAATGGAACGGGATGAAGACGACGCCCACGGAAGTCTTCTCCGTGACCGTGGCTCTGAGCACCACCTCCCCGCGCCGCGACGTGACCCGGACCGGGTCGCCGTCCCGGATGCCGTGGATCTCCGCGTCGGCCGGATGGATGTCGAGGCGCGCTTCGGGATAGGCTTCGTCGAGGACGGAGTTGCGCGTCATCGTGCCGCCGTGCCAGTGCTCGAGCACGCGCCCCGTCGTCAGGATGAACGGATACTCGTCGTCGGGCTCTTCCATAATGTGTACGTAATCCAGCGGGATGAACCTGCCGCGCCCGCGCGGGAAGGAGTCGGTGAAGAGCGTCGGTGTGCCCGGATGGTTCAGATCAGGCACCGGATAGATCAAGCCAACCTTATCGATACGTTCATAGGTGATGCCGGCGTAATCTTCGTTAACGCTCGCCATCTCGCGCAGGACCTCTTCCGGCGAGGCATAATCCCAGCCCGCGGTCGGGCGTCCCAGCCGGGTTTCGATCCGCTTCGCCAGGTCGCAGACGATCTGCCAGTCGGGGCGGGCCTGACCCCTGGGCGGGTGCGCGGCCCGGACGCGCTGGACGCGCCGGTCGGTGTTCGAGAACGTCCCGTCCTTTTCGGCGAAGGGAGTCGCCGGCAGGAAGACGTCCGCGAACGCGCCGGACTCGTTGATGAAGATATCCTGCGAAACGAGGAACTCCAGCTGCTGCATGTGCTCGCGCGTCACGTTGAGGTTTGGCTCGGACATCATCGGGTTCTCACCCATGATGTAGAGGGCACGCACGCCGCCGGGATGGGCGTGCGAAAGGATTTCCGTGGTCGTCAGCCCAAGCTTACGCGAGAGACCGCCCGGCTCGACATTCCAGGTCTGCTCCCACTTCGCGGCGTTCTCGTCGTTATCGACGCGCATGTAGCCGGGATAATGGAAGGGCATCGCGCCCATGTCGCTGGCGCCCTGGACGTTGTTCTGTCCCCGCAGCGGATTCAGCCCCGTGCCGTCGCGCCCGATGTGCCCCGTCAGGAACGCCAGATGGATGAGCGCCAGCGCAGAGGCGGTGCCGTGCGAGAGCTGGGAGATGCCCATACCCCAGTAGATCGCGGCGTTCTGCGCGTTGGCGTAGAGACGGGCCGCCTTGCGAATGTCCTCGGCCGGGACGCCTGAGACTTCCTCGGCATATTCCGGCGTGAACTTCTCCAGGGACTCGAGGTAGTCGTTGAAACCTTCTGTGCGCGAATTTATAAAGTCCCAATTTACCAGGTTCTCTTTCACGATCACGTGCGCCAGCGCGCTGAAGACCGGGACGTTCGTGCCGGGCTTGAGCGGCAGCCACAGCTCGGCAAAGTCCACCAGCTCGATGCGGCGCGGGTCCACGACGATCATCTTCGCGCCGTTCTGTCGTACCGCATCCTTCATCTGGAGCGCGATGATGGGATGGTTCTCGGTGGTGTTCGAACCCGTCACGATGAAAACGTCGTTCAGCATGACCTGCGAGGCGGTATTGCTCATGGCCGAGGAGCCGATGGCCTGCTGGAGTGCCACCACCGACCCGGCGTGGCAGAGCCGCGTACAATGATCCACGTTATTCGTGCGGAACAGGGCTCGGTACATCTTCTGCAAAAGGTAATTATCTTCGTTCGTGGCCTTGGCACAGCAATAGACCGCCAGGGCGTCTGAGCCGTCGCGCTTATAGATTTCCACCAGGCGATCAGCTATGTAATCGAGGGCTTCCTCCCATGTCACTTCGCGCCACTCGGACAGGTCAAACGCCTGCGTGCGCTCGCCCGCCTTTTGCGGGGTTTTCCGCATCAGCGGCGTGGTCACACGCTTCGGATGATAGACATAGTCATACCCGTAGCGTCCCTTCACGCACAGATTGCCATGATTGACAGGCGAGTCGAACGGCGAGGTGACTTTGAAGATGTAATTGTCCCTGACGTGTAACTCTAAAGTGCAGCCTACCCCACAGTACGGGCAGGTGGATGTCACAACTCGGTCGGGTTTAATCATCGCTTACTCCTAAACCGACCACAGATGAACACGGATAAACACAGATTTTTATCTCCGTGTTCATCTGCGTTTATCCGCGGTTCGCCTTTTTCTACCGGTATTCAACACACTGATCTCCTGCGGGCTCAGGCCCTGTTCCAGTAGATATTCGCGCTTCGGCTTCAACGCCCCGGTGGGACAGACACCTACACATTGCCCGCACAACACGCAGGTCGTTTCGGGGATGGATTTATCGAAGAACGTACCGATCTGCGTCTCGTAGCCGCGCCCTTCGAAGTTGATGGCGTAGGTGTACTGCACGTCGTCCGCGCAGACCTGCACACAGCGCCAGCACAGCAGGCACTTGGAATAATCGCGGATATACATCGGGTTGTCGTCCTTGACCGGGACTTCGCGCCGCTCGGCCTCCGGGAAACGTTCCGGGCTGGCGCCGTATTCTTCCATCATCGCGAGGACCTCGGGCGCCTCGGACAGATCCATGGTGGAGGCCAGCATCTCCAGGATCGTCTTGCGGGCGCGGACGACCTTCTCGCTGCGCGTCTGGACCTTCATGCCCTTCCCCGCCTCGACGATGCAGGCCGGCTGGAGCACGCGCATCCCCTCCACTTCGACCACACAGATGCGGCAGAGGGCATTGGCGGTCGTCGCTTCGTGGAAGCAGATGGTGGGGATGTCGATCCCATTCTCGCGCGCGACCTCGAGCAGGGTTTTGCCTTGCTCTGCGGTTACTTCGCGTCCATCAACCATGAGTGTGATTGCCATAGTTACCTTATTTTTTAACCGTCAAATATCCTATCCATTGCCAAAAGCAAGGCAGTCACAGCGCTCATTCCGCCGGGCCGGTGTACCAGCAATCATACAACTTGCCGCTGGGCGTACGGACCCTCTCCGGCCAATCATCATGCCTGATCACAAAACCAGCCAGATGCGGGCGGATTCTCGCCAGTGCCTGATGAGCCTGCCAATCCGAAAGATTGAAGGAGCGCCAGTCATCTTCCACAATATGAGGTCTCGATTCGCGATACCGGTAACATGCAAGGACCGCACCCACCGCCTCACGCTTCGAAACCGGCAACAGAAAATATTCATCCACCAGCGCCGGGACCGCATCGACCGAGAGGGAAGCCAAATGAGCAACATTCAGGCTTTTGCCCCTCAAGATTCTGGGAACGTTATGTCTTATGATGGCCGCATCGATATTCACCAGCGTCAGCGAGACGGCAAAGCCAATACAGGCCAGTACGACGGTGAAGGCAAAATATCGTTCGCGCCGGTAGATCTCCAGGACGACCACTGCCACCAGCAGGATTGCGAGCCAGATCAGGAATATGCGCGGATACAGTCGCAGGCGGGAGAACCCGTGCCAGGCAATCGCCAGGGAGATGCGCTGGTACGCCGAGACGAGGATGACCATGACCAGTCCCACCACGCCGACGCTCAGCCAGGAGTATGCTTTTTTCCGGGTCTCGTCTTCACGGCGTGTGATGGTGCTCAGGCCGAGGATCAGCACCAGGCTGAAGAAGGCCACGATTACAAGCTCATTGAAACCGCGGCGCGCGTACTGGGAATATGTGAAGCCCGTCACCCCGATATTAGTCTCCCCGCCGAAGAAATACTGGAATTGAACGACCACAAACGTGAGGAAAAGAAACGATACGCATCCAAGGACAACCGCGGCTTCGGTAAACCCGAGGAAGGGCTTGATGAGAGATTTGTCATCCGGAGTTATTTTTTCATCCCGGCTTCGCGCTGCAGCGTGCAAAAACGCTCCTGCCAGCAGATAGGCAAAGAGAAGGACCAGGATAGATCGCTGCATGTATTCAGAAATCTTCTCGGAGTCAAAAAAGTCATTGATCTTTTGATTGAACACAACATCCGCAGAAGCCAGAAGCGAGCCAAAACATAAAACAATCGGCAAAGCAATCAGCAAGCCGCGTAACAGACCAGCAATTGGCAGCCTTTGCCGGTTCCCCGATTCCGCTGCCGTTCCTTGCGTCTGGCGAAAGAAGCCAAAGGGCCGAAATATCAGATCCCCAATGAGCAGAAAAAATTTAGAAAAGTAATTGGACAGGCGGTACAAAGGCCAGCGACCGCCAAGGTAACTGGTTGCGAGCAGACCGATGGAAAACAACGTAAACGCGTACGCCAGGAAGATCGTCACGGGCTCATGCCGCAGAAAGGTAACAATCACAAAAAATGCGAAGGGCATCAAAAGCCAGAGACTG
>JBAVVF010000517.1:0-7400 GCA_049697155.1 Anaerolineales bacterium | reverse complement strand
ATTATCAGGCCGTCGAAGTGGCTATCATCAGTGGACTGATGTTTGGCGCGGCTTCGTTCTTCCTGCAACAGGCATTTTTTTCAAGCGGCATATTGCAGTGGCTCATTTCGGCCGCGCTGGGGGCCCTAACGGTTTATGTGCAGTTGTTAGCTTACAGGCTGGCACTGAAATAATCCATCACGCGAGACTCATCCAGATCGAGTGTGCCAGTCTCGATGGGCGCAACCTTCCAATGATTTTTGCGAATGTGTTTTGTTGAGTGTATTAATTTTTTGGAGGAACCCATGCCTGAACAAAAGTTTACAACCGAGGAATTCCGGGTCGAAGGCGAGAAACTCATCGCCAAGGTCAAGGAACTCTTCCACGAGGGGAACATCCGCCGGATCATCATCAAGGATAAGGAAGGCAAGACCGTCATGGAAATCCCGGTCACCATCGGTGTGGTCGGTGCCCTGCTGGCCCCGCAGCTGGCCGCGATCGGAGCCATTGCCGCGCTGATTACCGAAGCGACGGTTGTCGTAGAAAAAATGGAGAGCTAAGTTAGCGGGCAGATCATGGATATCTTTACAGCAATATACTTTGCAGGCATCGTCGCCGAGCTCATCATCCGCGTGCCGATCAACCAAAAGCGCCAACAGGAAAAGATGAGCGAACAGCGCGTGACAAGACAGGAACGGATTCTGCTGAGTTTATTGTTCTTCAGCATGTTCCTGGTGCCGATCATCTACGCGGCCTCCAATTGGCTGGATTTCGCCAATTACCGGCTGCCCGCCTGGGCTGGCTGGCTGGGGGTCATGCTCCTGGCCGGCGCGGTCTTCGTCTTCTGGCGCGGGCACGCGGACCTGGGACTGAACTGGTCACCTTCACTGGAAATTCGTGAGAAACATGAACTGGTCACGCGCGGCATTTACAGAATTATCCGTCACCCCATGTACGCCTCGCAGTGGCTGTGGGCCATTGCACAACCTTTGCTTCTCCAGAACTGGATCGCAGGCTTCATCGGTCTGCTGATATTCGTCCCATTCTATTTCCTGCGGGTCAAAGCCGAAGAGCAGATGATGCTTGACTCGTTTGGTGCGGAATACCGGGAATACATGAAAAGAACGGGCGGAGTCCTGCCAAAGTTATAAAAAACAGAGCCAGCAAATGCTGGCTCTGTTTTTTCAATTTCTGATCAGGCCTAATCCCGGCCCATCCGGCAGGCTGAATTTTGCACCCTCATACGTCAAGCCGCGGTAGGGATCGTTTTTGATCAGCAGCGGTCCATCCAGGTCGGCGTAGTCGCAGAGCGGGGCCAGATGCGCCGCGGCCGTGACGCCCACCGAGGATTCCACCATGCAGCTCAACATGATCTGCATATCGTGGGCACGGGCGGTGTGAATCATCCGCAAAGCTTCACGGATACCCTCGCTTTTCATGGTCTTTACGACCACGCCGTCGATCGCGCCGGCAAGTTTGACAACATCGTGTGACGTTTTGGCAGTCTCATCGGCAAAGATGGGAATGGCGATTTTCTGGGCGCGCAGCCTTTCCCTCAGCCAGAAAAAGCCTTCCACGTCGTCTACTGCCAGCGGTTGTTCGATGAATTCAAGACCATATTCCGCGAGCCGCGGGATGATCTGCAGGGCGCGCTCACGGCTCCAGCCGGCGTTCGCATCCACGCGCAGTCTGGCATTCGTGGCTTTGCAGACCGCCGCGACGATCTCTTCGTCTTTATCGCTCCCTAATTTGATCTTTAGAAGAGGATAGCCGCAAGCCTTCGCCTGCTCCGCCATCACCTCCGGTTCAGCCATGCCGATCGTGAAAGTAGTGAGCGGCAGCTTGTCTGGATTCAGACCGAACAACCTGTACAAAGGCTGCCCCAGCCTTTTGCCCCACAGATCGTGCAGGGCTTCGTCGATGGCGGAACGCGCGGCCCGCGAGCCGGCCGGTCGCTTCGCCAGGACCGCGTCCATGTCGAAAGGATCGTCGCCCAGGTCCGGCATCGACTTTAGATATTCTATAATTCCCTGCTGCGTCTCGCCGTAATAAGGGACTGCGGCCGCCTCCCCCACCCCGTCATCCAGGAAGACGAGGACATTGTGGCGCTGGTCGCTGGCGCCGTGCGCCACGCGAAAGGTTGTTTTGAGATCGAGCGTGATGGGTTCCCAGTGTAGTTTCATTGATCCTCTTTGCGGCTTTCAAAGAATAGCCACAGAGCACACAGAGAGCACTGAGTCTTCAAAACTCCTTTCTCAGAATCTCTGCGGTCTCTGTGGCTTAATTTGCCGTTCCTCTTCTCTCCAAAAAATCCAGCACCTTCGCGATCCATTCCTCGCGCCGCTCGAGGTGGACATTATGCCCGGTCTCTTCGGGGATCCACAATTCGGCGCCCCGGATGTTGTTGGCAATATATTGCGCGTGCTCGTCCGGCGCGTTGACTTTATCGTCAGCGCCCATAATGACGAGGGTCGGCCGCTCGACGCGCGCTAATTCCGCAGGAGAATAATTTGGTTCCGAGATGATCTCCTTCATCGTCAGCCACAACAAATCTCGCCAGTAGCGGTCGGGTGACCCGACCCCTACATGCAACCTGATCATCTCGTCGCGCCACTCGGGTCGGGCGCGAACGACCCGCTCGGGGTCAAAGACCTTCGGCTCGCGCTCGATCAGGTAGCGGGTCACATAGGCATTTGCGGCCTGGGGCACACAGGTCTGGACCACCTCCGGGTGCTCCATCAGGGTCACCAGGGCCACATTCCCCCCGTTGCTGTGACCGATGATATGCGCCCGTTCATAGCCCATGGCATGCACGAACGCTGCGACATCATCCGCCAGCTCCCTGAACGAATAACTCCTACGCGGATTGTTCGAGCGGCCGTGGCCGCGGCAGTCGGGAGCAAAAACCCGGTAGCGGCGGGCCAGCTCGGGCGCGAGCGCGTCCCAGTCGGTGTGGCTGTCGATCGTCGACCCGTGGACCAGTACGATGGGAATCCGGCCCAGACCGTCGTCCCCGTATGCCTGGTAGTAGATATTTGCATTGTTGATTGCAATGATGGGCACAAGGCAATATTAGCACAAATCGTGTAAAATCAAGCCATGGAAAATATCCAGTCCACTCTCGACAAGCTGGCCGCACAAAGCGACAGCCGCATCTCTGTCTTCGACATCGAAATCCTGCGACTCCAAAACACCACGCTGACATTGTGCGGACGCCTGCTGGATGAGTCACAACTGGAGACGCTCTTGGGGCATTTTTCCAACTGGAAGCTTGATACTGCCGCGATTCGAATCCTCCACGCCGATAATTTGCCGCGCTGCCACGTCGCGACCAACCTGACCGGACTCTACGCCAAGCCGACCTTCCGGATGCCGCTTTCGAGCGAGCTGTATTACGGCACGGAAGTGGAAATCCTGGAGGAACAGGGCGACTGGTTCTTTACCAGACAGCAGGACGGGTACCTGGGCTGGGCATATAAGATTTATCTGGCGGAGGGCCCCGCCCCCAAGGCGACTCACCTCGTTCTTGCTCCCTCCTGCGAGCTGCGAGACAAGCCCTCGGCGGCGGGCGAGATCCTCACCCGCGTTGTCAGCGGGACGGCCGTCAGCCTGGAGCAGACCCGCGGCGAGTGGGCCAGGGTTAAAGCTGATCAAACGGGATGGATGCCCCTGTCCCTTCTGCGGGCGATCGACGAACTGCCGGGATCCCTCAAAGAGAAGCGCAAAACACTGATCCAGGATTCGGCTGCCATGACCGGTGTTCCCTATCTGTGGGGTGGCGGCAGCGGGAACGGCATCGACTGTTCCGGGTTCACGCGCCTGCTCCATCGCTGGGTCGGGGTGGAAATTCCCCGCGATGCCGATCTGCAGCACGCGGCGGCGAAACCGGTCGAGCCTCCATTTGAAGTTGGCGACCTGATTTTCTTCAGGGAAAATGGCAGCGAACGAAGCATCACGCATGTGGGCGTCAGTCTGGGCGGCTGGGAAATGATCCATTCCTCGCGCAAGCGAAATGGCGTTCATGTTGACGATGTCCAGCAGCGGGAAGATCTCAAACGAAACTTCGTCAGCGCAGGGTCGTTTTTGAGATAGTACAGCACTACAACCGCGCAGGTGCTTTGCCGCCATTTCGTCTTGAAATCAGAGGGGATCGATAAACTTGTTCATCATCCATAACAGCCTGCATCGTACTGGATTCAATTTCCAGGTTTCAAATACCTATAAGGAATAAATATGGATTCTCTCGTCTCCCCCAGTTTTGACCCGGCCCATGACCTGCTGCATTACGGGCCCCAGCCCCTCGACGCCATCTTTGCGCCCAAGAGCGTTGCCGTCGTGGGCGCGACCGAAACGCCCGGCAGCGTCGGGCGGACCATTGTCTGGAATTTGATCAGCAGCTCCTTTGGCGGGACCATCTATCCCGTCAACCCCAAACGCGCCAGTATTCTCGGCATCAAAGCCTACCCGAGTCTCAGCGCGGTCCCGGAGGTGGTGGATCTGATCGTGGTGGTGACACCCGCGGCGACCGTGCCCGGCATCATCAAGGAAGCGGCCGATCTTGGCGTAAAAGGCGCGATTGTCATCTCAGCCGGTTTCAAGGAGACCGGACCCGAGGGCGTGGAGCTCGAACGTCAGATCATGGAACACGCCCGCCGCGGCAACATGCGCGTCATCGGGCCGAACTGTCTGGGCGTCATGAGTCCCACCACAGGCTTGAACGCGACCTTTGCGACGACGATCGCGCGCCCGGGAAGCGTGGGATTCATCAGCCAGAGCGGAGCGTTGTGCACCGCTATCCTGGATTGGAGTCTGCGCGAAAACGTCGGGTTTAGCTACTTTGTCTCCATCGGCTCGATGCTGGATGTCGGCTGGAGCGACCTGATCTACTATCTGGGAGACGATCCGCACACAAAAAGCATCGTGATCTACATGGAGACGATCGGCGACGCCCGGGCCTTCCTTTCGGCGGCCCGCGAAGTGGCATTGACCAAACCCATCATCGTGATCAAGCCGGGCCGCACCGAGGGAGCCGCCAAAGCGGCCGCTTCGCACACCGGTTCCCTGACCGGCAGCGACGAGGTCCTCGAAGTGGCCTTCCTGCGCAGCGGTGTCCTGCGGGTCAATAGTATTGCCGAGTTGTTTTACATGGCGGAAGTGCTTGGAAAGCAGCCAACGCCGCGCGGGCGCCGCCTGACGATCCTGACCAACGCCGGCGGGCCGGGCGTCCTGGCTGCCGATGCGCTCATCACGAACGGCGGCGAACTGACCAAACTTTCCCCGGAGACCATGGAAGCCTTCGACCAGCTGCTTCCCGCGGCCTGGAGTCACAACAACCCCGTCGACATCCTGGGGGATGCCAGTCCGGAACGGTACGGCAAGGCGCTCGAGATCGCGGCAAAAGACCCGAACAGTGACGGCATCCTGGTCATCCTGACTCCTCAGGCGATGACCGATCCCACCAGGACTGCCGAGGAGCTTGTCCCCTACGCACAGTCCCTTGGCAAACCGGTCATTGCCAGCTGGATGGGCGGCAATGACGTCTCGCCCGGCGAGGCCATCCTCAACAAAGCCAGGATCCCAGCCTTTCCGTATCCCGACACGGCAGCGCGCGTGTTCGATTACATGGCGCATTTCTCGGAAAACCTGCGCAGCCTGTATGAAACACCCATCTCGGCCGCGGCGAGCGGAGAAGGTCTGTTGGACCGGGAATGTGCCGAAAGCATCATCGCCGGGGCCCGTGATTCAGGCCGCACCATCCTGACGGAATATGAATCAAAGCAGCTGCTATCCTGTTATGGCATTCCCACGGTAGAGACGCACATCGCAAAGAGCAAGGAGAAGGCCGTCGAGGCAGCCGAGGAGATTGGCTACCCGGTGGTTCTCAAGCTCCATTCAGAGACGATCACCCACAAGACCGATGTCGGCGGCGTAAAGCTGGACCTGCCCGACGCGGAGTCCGTCCGGCAGGCTTTCGCGAGCATTCAGAAGTCGGTCGCAGAAAAGGCCGGAGCGGAGCATTTCCTCGGCGTCACGGTCCAGCCCATGGCCAAGATCGAGGGCTATGAGCTGATCCTGGGCAGCAGCATCGACCCACAGTTTGGACCGGTACTGCTCTTCGGGCTGGGCGGGCAGCTCGTGGAGGTGTTTAAGGATCGGGCCCTCGGCATTCCGCCTCTGACAACAATCCTGGCGCGCCGCATGATGGAACGCACCCGCATCTATACGGCCCTGAAGGGTGTGCGCGGGCGCGACCCGGTGGATCTGGCCGCTCTCGAGCGGCTGCTGGTACGCTTTTCCCAGTTGGTTACAGAGCAGCGCTGGATCCAGGAACTGGATATCAACCCTCTGATGGCTTCGCCTGAAAAGCTGATCGCTCTGGATGCCCGCGTGGTCCTGTATGACAAGGATACGGATGAGGATCAGCTGCCCAGGCTGGCCATTCGGCCCTATCCCATGCAGTATGTGGGAACCTGGACGGCCAGGAATAAGGCCAAAATTACCATCCGCCCCATCCTGCCGGAGGACGAGGAATTGCTGGTGAAGTTCCATGCCACCCTCTCGGACCGCAGCGTGTACCTGCGCTATCTCCAGCCCATGATGTTCCAGGAGCGCGTTGTGCACGAGCGCCTGGCCCGGATTTGTCACTGTGACTACAACCGCGAGATCGCCCTGGTGGCTGAAGGCACACCCGAAGGCGGAGAGCGCGCCATTATGGGTGTGGTACGCTTGAGCAAGCTGCATGCCAACAATGAAGCAGATCTGAGTATCCTCATCGCCGATCCATACCAGGGCATCGGGCTGGGCGGTGAATTGATCCGCCGGGCCGTCGAGGTGGCCAGGAGCGAGCGGATCAAGCGCCTGACTGCTGTCCTGACAGACGACAATCAGGTTATGCAGCACATCTTTCAGCAGCTGGGGTTCAGCATCGAGCCCTCCGGTACCGAAAAATTACTGGCTGCCAAACTCGAACTGTAAGGCTCCACCCAACGACGACGAACAAGCTCCCCGACCGAAATCGGGGAGCTTGTTATTTGAACCAAATCTCACTGCACGATCACTTCAAAAACAACTGCCTGATCGTCCCGGTAGACCTCCTTCAATCCCGGATCCTGCGCAGCAACCTGCAGGAAATCCCGGTGATTGAGATCAGTGTGGATGTAATGAGAATCAAATGTGGTGGCAATGACCTGCGAGGGGTTTTCCACATCACCCTGGGTAATATCCACCCAGAGATCATAAAGCTCAGCGTCATACAATTGCAGGTAGGTAGGGTCAAGGCCGACGAGATAAGTGTTGTGTGTGTTGTAAAAGAACAGCCGCGGGAAGTCATCCCAATCGGTTTGAAAGACGCGTGCACCGGTGGGAGTATTTTTCTCCAGCCAGGCAGATACATTCGCGTACAACCCGTAGGACTTTGACCG
>JBAVVF010000516.1:0-3931 GCA_049697155.1 Anaerolineales bacterium | reverse complement strand
CGTATGCGGCTATCAACATCCTGCTGGCGCTGACATTGTTCGTCGTCCTTGCCCGCCCTACATTCTTCGAAGGGAAAAAAGCATGAGCCTGCTATCCATCCTCGGCGTTCTTTCCAGCGCGATCTTTTCCGGCATATCGCTCCTTTACACCACCCTTGGCGAAGTGATTGATGAGCGTGCAGGCATCGTCAATCTCGGTCTGGAAGGGGTATTGCTGGTCAGTGCCTCTTCTGGCTTTGCTGTGACTGTCTTGACTCAAAACCCGTTTCTAGGAGTTTTAGTCGCGATGTTCACGGGTGGATTGATGAACATGATCCTGGGCTATCTGGTGATCCATCGCAAGGCAAATCAGTTGGCAAGCGGTCTGGCACTGATGTTTTTCGGTTTCGGCTTGAGCGCCCTGATCGGCAAGCCGTATGTGGGCGTAAAGATCAATCCCTTGCCCAGGATTCCGCTGCCGGGATTCGCCAGCCTGCCCAAACTGTACACGTCACTGTTTAGCTTTGACATTCTGATCTATCTTGCCATCCCTATCGCTTTCCTGGTTTGGTGGTTGCTCTACCGCACGCGCTGGGGGTTGGGATTACGCGCGGTTGGAGAGAATGCAGATACGGCTTTCGCATCTGGCCGTGATCCCCGCCTGATCCGTTACCAGGCTCTCTTTCTGGGCGGATTATTGGCCGGGCTTGGCGCGGCGCACCTATGCATTGCCTACACCATGAACTGGACCGAATATATGACGGGTGGGCGCGGTTTCATTGCCGTCGCACTGGTGATCTTCTCCAGATGGCACCCCCTGCGGGCCATCGCTGGCGCGCTGCTTTTTAGCGGAGCGGTTGCATTCCAGCTCCTCCTGCAATCCAGCGGCGTACAGATCTCGCCTTTCCTGCTCGACACGATCCCCTATATTCTGACTCTTCTGGTTTTGATCGCCTGGGGAGGCAACCGGAAACATTCCGCGCCCGCAAGCCTTGGGCGTGTATATCATGGTTCGGAATAACTGAAGAACAAACAGAAGGAGGTCCCAAACATCACAGCGTAATGGATCGACACTCTACCTGAGAATCAAATCAACCTGATGAAATGGAGAAGAAAATGAACAGGAAACTGTTTTTCGCAATTACACTCTGCCTCATACTGCTGCTCAGCGCCTGCGGACCGGCAGCGACCCCTGCCCCGGTCAAGACGGAGGCTCCGGTTGTCGAACCAACTGCGGCGCCTACAGAAGCGCCGACGGAGGCTCCTGTGGCGGAAGAAGGTCCATGCCTGGTCGTGGGCGCATTGTATGGTGGACCCATCACAGATGCAGGCTATAACCAGGCGATGCATGAAGCCGTCATGGCGATCAAAACCAATATCGATTGCGTAAAGATCATCGAAGCTGAGAACGTGCCCGATGAAGCTGGCGCAACCACCACCATGGAAAACATGATCCAGCAGGGGTCAGAGATGATCATCGCCACTGCCTTCAATCACCAGTATCCCGCGTTGGAATTGTCGAAGAAGTACCCGGATGTGATCTTCGAGCACGCGGGCGGCTGGGAGATGGGAGCCAACTTCGCCAATTTCTTCGGCACTCCGCCAGATGGCTGGTATATGATGGGTGTTGCCGCGGGCAAGATGACCAAGTCGAACAAACTTGGGTTCGTGGCAGCCTTCCCACTGGGATGGACATCCACCTTCATCAACGCCTTCGAGCTGGGCGCTAAATCGGTCAACCCGGATGTGCAAACTATCGTAGCGTATACGTTCAACTGGGGTGATCGCGCCAAGGAAGCTGACACCACCAACTCGTTGATCAACCAGGGCGTGGATGTCATCACCATGCATGTCGATTCTCCATCCACGGTCATTTCAACGGCTGAATCGCGCGGTGTGTATTCGATCGGCTACCAGAATCTTGCTGCACAGCAGTTTGCTCCGGAATATTGGATCAGCGGCACAGGTTTCACCCTCGGTGATAAGCTGACCTGGCTCGCATCCACAGTGCTCGATGACAGCTGGGAACCGATCTTCCTGCGCTGTGGCATTGCCGACGGCTGCATGGCAATCGCTCCTTTCGGTCCGAAGGTCCCACAGGATGTCCAGGATCTCGTGGCACAGACACAGGCTGACATCGAAGCAGGCAAGATCGTGGTCTTCAAGGGCCCGATCAAGGATCAGGATGGAAATATCAAAGTCGCGGAAGGCGAAGTCCTGGGTGACGACGCCATGAGCTCGGTAGACTGGTTTGTCGAAGGTGTGATCGGCAGTCCAAAGTAAAGCGGTTTGAATAACAGGGCATCGGCAGAACACACTGCCGATGCCCATCTTCTAATGAAACCAACCGTTATTCCCCCCTCCGTCGATACTCTCCAACTGGGATCCGTAGCCCACGCGTGCATGACCTCGCATCAACACGGAAAAGTATTTGCCGTTTTTTCAAAAGCGATTTATCTCCTCACAGATGCCAATGAACTCCTGTGGATTGTGATGGAGGATGCTCCTATGCATCAGCGGGCTATTCAAATTCAAGCACCACTTCCCGCTGTTGATATGGGCGCGCCGTTTCATACGGAGCAACAGTGTTTGAACCTTAATTCTGCCTATATCCTGAATTCGAAGGATGCTTACTTGTGGCATGCTCCGACTCTCAGCAGGGCGGATACTCTAGAAATTTCGGCCTTGTTTCTCCGGATAAGTGCCTTTTTCTCTAATTTGGACATGTCACGAGCCAAAGGATTCGGATACTTTATTCCATCGATTTTGTCACTTGCCCAAAATCCGGGTACAGATATTTATTTTGAATCCACAGATCCCGTGCTCCTATATGCTAAGAATCAAGTTTTGAATGTAGCTCGCGCATGTTTGAGATGTACTGGCGTTGGGCTTTCCGAACTCGCTGCGTCGCTGATTGGGCTTGGTTCGGGGTTGACACCTTCTGGAGACGATTTTTTAGGCGGTTTACTGTTTGTTCTGCACGTCCTGCGACAGGTATATGCCGACTCAGATTTGTTTACGCCTGATTTTTCCACCGAACTATTCTCTTCCAGAACAAATCTGATTAGCTATACCTTGCTGCAAGACCTCGCGAATGGACATGCCATCGCGCCTTTGCACGAAACTATAAAGAAACTTCTTAGCCGGGAATCGCTTGAAAGCATTTATCCCTTCATTTCCCAGCTCACCAGTGTTGGAAATTCCACAGGTTGGGATCTGTTGGCCGGATTGCTCACCGGATTTCTCATTCTTTCTCAAAGCAATAATCAAAGTATCTCTCTTCCCATACATCGAATGACGGAAGCATAGAAAGGAATAGACATGGACATTAAACAGAGAATTGAAAAAGCTAACGAAGAAGCAGTTCATCGTCTGACCAGTGGTGAACCTGTCCTCGTGGATATCGCGCCTGCCTGTGAAGTCATTCCGGGCATGCAGGATAAAATGATCATCCATGCAGGCCCACCCATCGAATGGCAACGGATGTGCGGGGCGCAACAGGGCGCGATCATTGGCATGGTGATGTACGAGGGCTGGGCAAAGACTCCTGAGGATGCCAGAAAGATGCTGGGCAAAGGCGAGATTTGCCTGGAGCCCAACCACCACCATCAAACCGTGGGTCCCATGGCAGGTACCATCTCCCCTTCCGCGCCCGTTTGGGTGGTGGAGAACAAGGCATGTGGCAACCGCGCCTTTTGCCGTCAGGTGGAGGGCAACCAGCAATTTGGTGATTACAGTGAGCAGGCATTAAAAGGGTTACAGTTGTGGCGGGATGTGTGGGCGCCGACTCTGAGAAAGGCGCTGCATACTCGTGGTGGTCTGGACCTCAAACCCATTATTACCAAAGCCCTGCAGATGGGTGACGAACTTCATAACCGTCACAGTGCATCCTCCAGCTTATTCGCGAATGCGATGGCAGTGGCAATTGCGCAGACCGAATATACCAATAAAG
>JBAVVF010000515.1:0-2890 GCA_049697155.1 Anaerolineales bacterium | reverse complement strand
ATAAACAGGCGTTTGAATCCTGGAAATGACAAATCCCAGGGTTGAACCCAGGACTAGCCCGGCTGCCCAGATTCGAGCATTCCGCCACATCAGCGACAAAAAATCCTTAATCTCCATAAATTGTTTCTCCGACTGGCAAGTTAGCAACTTCCTGCTTCCAATTCCGCCTGCAACTAGATTTGGATGCGGCCGCTCAGTGCCAGGCAATCAAGACCGACGAAGCGCATCTCCAACGGCCTGCACAACCATTGGGATATCACCGTCATGGAGACCGGGATATAACGGCAGGGTGACTTCTCGTTCAGCAACTGCTTCCGTGACCGGGAGTGAGACTCCATCCCCGCTGCGCTTATAGGCTGTAAAGGTATGGATCGGTGGGTAATGAAAACTGGTCTGAATGCCCTGCGCTTTCATGTTTTCTATAAAGCTCAGTTTGTCCGAGGCTTTTGGTAAAAGCACCGGCATTAAATGAGCAGCAGAAACACCGGCGTGGTGGGCGAACGGAACAACGACCTGGGGAGCCAATTCCTGTAAAGCATCTCGATAGCTTTGTGTGAAGCAGCGGCGGCGCTCATTGTTCAACACCAATTTTCCGAGCTGTACTATGCCCAGGGCAGCACGAATTTCATCCATGCGATAGTTGTATCCCAGGTCAACAACATCGTAGCTCCACGCACGACCTTTATGGCGATCCCATGTGAGGACGGTCATCCCGTGCGAACGAAGCAAATGCAGTCTCTGCGAATATTCATCATTATTGGTGACGAGCATGCCTCCCTCACCCGTGGTCATGTTCTTATTCGAGAAAAAGCTGAAGCATCCGATATCGCCCCAGGTCCCCAATTTTCGGCCCTCCAGCTCAGAACCAACTGCATGGGCTGCATCCTCGATTACCCTCAAGTTGTGTTTGTGTGCCAATTCCATGATGCCTGGCATATCACAGGCATAGCCGCCGTAGTGCACAACCAGAATGGCGTGCGTTCGTCTTGTAATGGCCTTCTCAATTGAGCGGCAGGAAATATTCAAATCCTGTTCGCCAACAATATCCGCAAAAACAGGAGTCGCGCCTGTATATCGAACAGCATTGGCAGTTGCAACGAACGTTAGAGACGGGACAATGGCTTCGTCCCCCGGCCCTAAGCCAGCGACTACGCAAGCCAGGTGGAGAGCTGCGGTTGCATTCGTCACGGCAACCGCATATTTTGCGCCAACGTAATCTGCAAAAGCCTGTTCAAACTCCTGCGTGACTCCGCCCATCGTCAGCCATTTGCTGTCCAGGACATCATTTACAGCCTTTTTCTCCTCCGGGCCGAAATCAATATCAGATAGCGGGATTTTCCATTGCATGAGATTTATCCTTTGTATTGTTCGGCAGGAATTGTGCGCGCATATTTTCGAAATCCTTTGAGGCCCGCGCATAATCATCTGGTCGCCCAAGGTCTTCCCAATAGCCGTTGAACTCATATTCAACAACCTTTTCACCGGCGGCAATCAGTTTTTTGACCAGATCGGGAAAATCAAGATATTCACCGCAGTTAATGTAGGCCATGACACCCGGTTCGAACACATAAATCCCCATGCTTACCATGAAATCATAAACCGGTTTCTCGATATATCCTATGATGCGGCAATCCCCATCTTTTTGAATCACGCCCAGATCGATCTTTGACTGACGATGGTGGGCGGCGATTGTTACAATTGCCTTTTGCTCGCGGTGAAATCGGATCAAGTCGCACAAATTCAACGTCGTAAGCACATCACCATTCGCAACCAGAAAGGTGTCATCCAACTCATCAACAAGCGCAATCGGGCCTGCCGTCCCCAATGGATATTGCTCGTAACTATAGGTGATTTTGATTCCGAATTGACTCCCATCCCTGAAGAACGTGTGCAGCAACTCCGATAAGTGCCCAACAGTCAAAACCACGTGCTCAATTCCTGCATCCTTCATTTGAAGCAACATGACTTCAAGAATGGGCATGTCGCCTATTGGCATGAGCGGTTTAGGCAGGATTGTAGTGTAAGGTGCAAGACGTGCACCTTTGCCGCCTGCCAATACAACGGCTTTCATAATTTCCTCGCTTTAGAATTCATAGATACCAGTACGATAGTGATTCAGATTTTCCCTGATCCACACGATGGTTCTATCAAGGCCATCATCCAAATTCACAGTGGGCTTCCAACCAAGACATTCGCGCGCCAGGGAATTATCGGATAGCAGGCGCTTAACCTCGGATTTTGGCGGACGGAGCCTGGCCAGATCGACTTCGACCTTTGCCTGGGTGCCAACCTTCTGAATGATCCTCTCTGCCAAACTGGCAATGCTGATGGCATCCCCCGTACCGAGATTGAACGTCCGGCCATCAACATCTTTTGCAATAGCAGCGCAAAGGAATCCGTTCACTGTATCCCCCACGTAGGTGAAATCACGGATGGTATTTGTGCTTCCCAAACGGATCGTATTCCCCGCAATTGCCTGAGTGATGATAGCAGGAATCACAGCGCGGGCAGATTGGCGCGGTCCATACGTATTGAAAGGGCGAACAGTTACAACCGGCAGTTCATAGGTGCAATAAAAACTTTCGGCCAGCTTATCTGCGCCGATCTTGCTGGCGGAATATGGTGACTGCCCCTGCAGCGGATGGGATTCATCAATCATGGCGGTGCGGGCCGTGCCATACACTTCGCTCGTTGACGTATGCAGCAGCCGCTGTACTCCAAAATCATGGCAGGCGATCAAAACGTTTAACGTTCCTATAAAATTCGATTCCGCAACCTCAACGGGATGCAGGTACGAATACGGGATGGAAATCAGAGCGCCAAGGTGAAACACAAGCTCGCAGCCTTTGACGGATTTATGGACAGCATCCAGATCCCTCAAGTCCCCACC
>JBAVVF010000514.1:0-2188 GCA_049697155.1 Anaerolineales bacterium | reverse complement strand
ACGACCGCATCCTCCAGCACGTGGAGCGCCCGCTCCTCATCGCCGCGCTGGCCGCCACCCGCGGCAACCAGATCCGCGCCGCCGCGCTCCTCGGCTTGAACCGCAACACGCTGAGGAAGAAGATCCGGGATTTGGATATTCACGTGTTCCGGTCGCCGGCGGTGTAGGGCGGGCTGCCGATGGGGTCCTGACCCTGCGGGTTGCTTACCCGACGTCTGCCAGAAGCGAACATCGAGCGCTTTGGCATTGGCCGCTGTCACGTCTTCTTTCGCCTGCCCAGGCGCTGGGCCTCATCGGCAATGAGCCATTCGTGTGCAGTTCCGGTTCAACCATAGTGTCGCTCGCGAAAGCCCTTAAGGGCTCCCTCGTACTGTGCCATGACTACAAGCGCATCGGCGACTTGAGGCAGCGCCTCATCGTCCAGCAGATCCAGATATTTCTGCTCGGGTGCATCTTTAAGAAACGTCTTCATGTCGCCGAGCAGTCTATTAACCTGCGCGACTTTGAAGGCACTCATTGATGCATCGGGTTTTTTCTTAGCCAACTCCTTTATCTCCCGAAACAGGGCACCAAAGATGTGCGTCGTCGTTTCATAACCCTCCACTGCTGCTCGGCTGGCTGGCGTGCGTTGATCCCGCATGTCACGACTTCCTGGCTAAAGATACTGGAGGCGATGTGCGAATCGTCTCGTCGTCGTCAGACACATCATCGATCTCGTAGTACCAAGCGCCGCCCTGCATGAAGACATTGCCCGAGCGATACAGGTCAAGCGCCTCTGCATACTGTGCGAGAACGAATGTAACATCGCTGTTTGACGGTGGCGCGTCGTCTTCGAAATGGGTGAAACCCTCCAACGGTATGCTCTTCTTACCGAGGAAGGCGTTGACCCCAGTCAACACCTGATTGACAAATCTCAGCTTGAAGGAGTTTACCAGATCATTCGGTGCTTTCTTGACCAGTGCGCCTAGTTCTTGACGAAGGCTATCAATCTGGCCGATCAGACGTTCCAGCTTGTCGACGTCTACGCGCTTCATGGTTGCTGCTCCTATACAGGACAGGCCTGCCGAAATAGAAAATGCCTCTTCTTGATCACGTCCAAAGGGATGCGTTGCTTACTCTCGAATAACTCGACCATAGTCGCGATATCATCGTCCGTTAGAACGATGATCGCCTTGCGCTGTCCTGCCCACAGGTCAATGGTCTGCTTCAACCGCGCTTTCTTCAGGTCGCGACGTGTAATGAGCACGCCAAATTCGCCCAGCTCAGGTGCGAGGTATCGGTTTATCTGGTCGATGTGCTCGCTCTGCACCTCTTGAACGTTCTTCATCTCGAAAACCAACTGGCGCGCGCCGTAGTCTGTAAAGAGTTCTCCGAGGAAGGGATGGTCGCGATTGTTATAAAAGACTAGATCGCGGATACTGACACCGCTGTCGGTTCGACTTTGAGCGGTCGCAAAATCGCAATGAGGATAGAGCAGTGAAGGCAGAAGCGCTTCCATGAGGTGTTCGTACTCCTTATCAGCACCACTAGTCGTACCGGTTGGAAGCTGTTTTAACTTGGATAGATGGCGCTTGGCAGACAAGATGGGGATCTGCCTAAAGAGTGGATCATTAGCGCAATCTGCAAATGATCGTTCCTTCTCTTGAACGTAGGCCTCTACAAGACCGTAGTTCTCCCGGTTGTATTGGAGGACTTTGACACGATCGAGCGGCTCGCCCTTGTGTGCAATATCATCCTGGGGGCAGTATGCTCGATAATATTCCTCATAGTTGATCCATGGAACATAGCGCAACCAACGCTTAGGTACAAGGATGATAGGTTCGTTCGATTGAGGGTTTGATGGTAACTTGACAGTTCCAGCGGGCTTGAACTGCTTGTCGCGTTGTGAATATATACTACCGATATCAACGTCGGACATGACAATATCCAGCTTCTCGCATTGATCAATCGTGAAATCTATAAGGAAAGATTTAATGAAGTTGCATGCAAAATCACTGATCCTATCTTTCGAGATCCCGTCAACATAAAGCTGGATCTCTTCCACATGTTGGCATCCTGCATTCGCATAGTGCGGGAGTTGCTGAAAGAGGGCGAGGATATGACTTGCCTGCTGCTTACTGATTCGTTTCCCTTTGCGTTTACTCGAATTGCCCAACCCCACCTCGTTGCACTCGGAGCAGGCAATGAG
>JBAVVF010000513.1:0-3542 GCA_049697155.1 Anaerolineales bacterium | reverse complement strand
GAGTACATTGTCGACAAGGAGGAGCGCCTGGCGCGCCAGGAGGAACTGTACCAGATCCAGCAGCGGGAAATCGGACGGCTGGAAATGGCGTTGAAACGCTACAAGCTCTGGACCCAGTTCAACGACAAGTTCGCGAGCCGCATGCACGCAATGGAAGCGCGCATCGAACGGATCGAAAAGATCGACCGGCCTGTTCTCGAACGCCGTAAAATGGGGCTGGAGTTGAACGGCTGGCGCGGGTCGAATCAGGTGCTGGAACTGGGCGGCGTGAAAAAGGTCTTCTCGCACGGGTCACTCGGTTCACAGGATCGAGTGATTCTCAACGACATCAACTTCCTCATCCGGCACGGTGAGCGGGTGGGATTGATCGGCGCAAACGGAGCCGGCAAATCCGTGCTGCTGCGCCTGATCTTGGGCAAAGACCATCCCACCAGCGGAGAGATCAAGATCGGTCCCAGCGTGAAAGTGGGCTACTATGCCCAGGAGCACGAGACACTGGATTTCAACCAGAGCCTGATCGACGCGGTGCGACTGGCCGGCAATATGAGCGAGTCGCACGCCGTCTCGTTCCTCATCCGCTACCTGTTCACGTACCAGCAGGCCACTCAGCGCATCGGGTCGCTTTCGGGCGGCGAGCGGAGCCGGCTCCAGCTGGCGCTGCTGGTTTTGTCAGGCGCGAATTTTCTCCTGCTCGATGAACCGACCAACAACCTCGATATCGCCTCGGCCGAAGTGCTGGAAAACGCGCTGGATGATTTCAACGGGACGGTGCTGGTCATTTCCCATGACCGCTACTTCCTCGATCGAACCGTCAGCCGGATCTTCGCGCTGGAAAACGCGACGGTCACCGAATATATCGGCGGCTACAGCGATTACGCGGCCCTGGCCGAGGTCCCGGCCGATGGACAGGAAACAGGCTGACGCCCGGAGAGAAACGGCACGTTTTGTCAATTTTCATCGGGCTTTTCGCCGGGTAATCGTCGAAAATCTCAAAAGTGTTCAATGGTATAATTTCCGCCCGTATGATTCAAGAACCTTCATCTCAGAAATCACAGATCTGCCCCACCTGCGGAACGCGCCTGAGTGAAAGTGCCACACGTTGTCTGGTCTGCGGCACTGAACTCACTGCGAAGGCCGCAACGAAGTCGAAAAAAGCCGAAAAAGGCATTCAGGCCAGCCGCATGCCCGAAATTACCCTGAGCCTGCCTGCGGCACTCGGCGCGCTGGCATTGATCCTGCTGATCGGCGCCGCGGTCGTTTATTTCAGCCTGCGGTCAGGCATCGCCGGACCAACCATTACCGAGCCAACCGTGGAAGGGACCGCGACCTCGACCGCGACGGCCACGCTGATTCCAACCGAGACTCTGCCTCCGACCGCCCTCCCGACAGAGACTCCCCTGCCTCCATTGGATTACTCGGTTAAAGCCGGAGATACCTGCGGCGGGCTGGCGGTCTTTTTCGGTGTTTCGGTCCAAAGCATCGTCGTGCAGAATAATCTTCCGGCGAGCTGTATTATTTCCGTGGGACAGCCGCTCAAGATCCCCTACCCGACGGCGACTCCTGCGCCGCCTCCCACCGCGGTTCCCAACGAAGCCACGCAGACTGCGCAGGCTTGTGAAAAGGTCCAGTACACCGTCCAGGTGAACGACACCCTGTCCAGCATCTCCTTCAATTACAACGTGCCGCAGGATGCGATCAAATTCTATAACGGTCTCTCGACGGACAGCGTTTTTATCGGCCAGCCTTTGCTGATCCCGTTGTGTGAGCGCTTTGCCACGCCCGGCCCCACTCCGACTGCGACGCTTCCGCCTCCCTACCAGGCTCCGAACTTGCTCCTGCCTGCGGATGGCTCGGCCTTCACCCTGGCCAACGACGTGGTCACACTACAGTGGGCATCGATTGGCACGCTGCGCGACAATGAAGCCTATCAAATCATGATCGAAGATGTGACCGCCGGACAGGGACGGCGCCTGACCGAGTACGTCACCGATACGAAATTCATCGTCCCGACCTCGTTCCGCCCGAATGACAACCTGGCGCACGTCATCCGCTGGTGGGTGACCACCGTCCGCCAGAACGGCGTCGACGAGCAGGGCCAGCCGATCTACGATTCGGCCGGCGCGGTCAGCGAGAAGCGCGTCTTCAGCTGGGTCGGCGTGACCGTTGAAGGCGCAGAGACGACCACTCCATAATCCCGAAAAAGCGAATTTTCTACTCCCTGCCAACGAACTGGCAGGGAGTTTTCATTTTTCTCTGAGCCTGAAGCCTCGACAGGCCTCCCCCGCCCCTGTAAAATCATTCCATCACAGTCAATGGAGAGCATATGGACATTCGATCCTACAACCGCGAGGCCTGGAACCGCGAGGTGGAAGGCGGCAAGAATCCCTGGTCGCAGCCTGTCGGCCCCGAAACCATCGCAAAAGCCAGACAGGGTGATTTTGGCGTCCTGCTGACGGAGAATATCCACGTTCCGCTGCGCTGGTTCCCACCACTCAAAGGCGCGGAGGTATTATGCCTGGCCTCCGGCGGCGGACAGCAGGGACCGGTCCTGGCGGCGGCCGGCGCGCACGTGACCGTCCTGGACAACTCGCCCCGCCAGTTGGAACAGGACCGGCTCGTAGCGGAGAGGGAGTCACTCCCCCTCCGCACAGTGGAAGGCGACGCGGCGGATTTGTCCCCCTTCACGGACGGTTCCTTTGACCTGGCTTTCAATCCCGTCTCGACGGTTTTCATGCCGGATGTTCGCGCGGTCTGGAAGGAATGTTACCGGGTACTGCGTCCCGGCGGGGTGCTGATGACGGGTTTCATGAATCCCGTCCATTACATTTTCGATCTTTACAAGGCAGACGAGGGCATCCTGGAAGTCGTTCATTCGATCCCCTATTCCGACCTGACCAGCCTTCCGAAGGAAGACCTGGAGGAATACCTGGAAAAAGGGCTGCCGCTTGAGTTTGGGCACAGCCTCACGGACCTGCTCGGCGGCCAATGCGAAGCCGGCTTTGTCATCACGGATATGTACGAAGATTACATGCTTGATTCGCCGCTGCATAACCATCATCCCAACTATATGGCGACGCGGGCAGTTAAGTGACAGCCAGCCAAGTCTGCCCGGCCCTCCGAAACGAGGCGTAACACAGTGTAGATGGCCCCGTTAAATCCTGTAACAATACTGAGCGCTTTAAACTCGCTCAGTTACGAAAGGAGAATACGAAATGGGTCTTTTATCCTGGCTTATCGTGGGGCTTATCGCCGGCTGGCTGGCCAACCAGATGATGAGAGGCGGCCGCGGGAACGCCGTAACCGACATCGTGGTCGGGATTATCGGCGCGCTGGTAGGCGGCTTCCTGGCTGCTGAGTTGTTCGGCGTTCCGAACGCAGTGAACGGCGTCAACGTCGGCAGCGTGGTGGTCGCATTTTTGGGAGCCATCGTGGCGATTGCCCTTGTCCGGGCCCTGCCGGGACGCTCCCCTCTTTAGTGTAAAACCTGACGCCGGCAATTGAGCTGGAAGGCGGTCTGCTCGTGGAGCAGACCGCCTTTATTG
>JBAVVF010000512.1:0-1917 GCA_049697155.1 Anaerolineales bacterium | reverse complement strand
GTCGGCAAGCGTGGACTTGCCATGATCGATATGCGCGACAATCGAAAAATTGCGAATGCGCTCAAGCGGCGTGACGCCCTTCGGGGTCGCATCGCGAGCGGCTGTGCCCGGGGAATTGGGTGTCGATGTGTTCATGGAGCATACATAGTGGAGTTTGGCGCTGGCTGGAAGCGTTCGTCCACGCTTGTCTTAAGATTAGGGCTGAGACATAGCGCGCTTTTTCTTTTCGTTTATGGTCGCGAGCATGCCGGAAGTAAGTTTCTCGTAGAGCGTGAAGAGGTGTTCCGCCCGCTCTCGATCTGATGAGAAGGGCTCCTTGCGGTAAAGTCGATCCACGGCAATATCGAGCTCGCGGTGGGCCTTGCGAAGATTGGGTGGCATAACATCAGGGTCGTAAAGGTCTGCTAACGTTGCATTTGGATGGGATGCCCTTGCGTCGAGGACTGCCTGAGCCAGCAGCGTAAGCCTTGCCTTCGCATTCTCATCTATCTCAGGCCATGGGAAGGTATTGTAGACTAAGCCAATTGAGTAGCGAAAATCGCTCTTTAGCCTACCGCCAATGTGGCGCAGCCAGGACATGTGCATTGCCGAAGTCAGCATCGCAAAATGCCACTGTTCCGCGTTCTGTAACGCATGAAGCAGGTTGCTGGGTGTTATTGGAGGAGATAGCCAGCCGATAGGCACATAATCGCGTCGCTCAGAACTTACTTCCGGTATCGCGATGAAAGGAGTGCTCGGAACGGTCCTTACCTCAAACCGGGTTGGTGTTAGCGCAAGTTCTCGTGTCTTGTCCTTCTTGCTTTTTAATCTGAATTCTTTCACTCGACTAATACGTTCCATAATTAGCGGCATTGCCCGCAATATATCTGGCGCGACATTCTCAAGATTAAGAACCCATCTTTTGCCGCCGTTTATGTATTGCTTTGACCCCAGCAGCGGTCGCATGAAGTCGGCTGATTGCGGTTCTGTGCGCAAAAATTTTTCTCTTTCAAGTTCATCGAAGATGAAGTGACCGCCGTCAACAATCTTACACCCCATTCGCATAGACTGCACATCGCAAAGGGGCTCATTTCTTTCACGAACTACGAGATGCCGGTCCTTTAACCGGCTAGCGTCGAGGAGGTAGGGTGAAAGCGTCTGTACGGCGGTTTCCGTGGGGTCTTTTCTAATGTTTGAGTAAGAGAACAATCGTTTCTTTGGAGGCTCTAACTCCTGACGGGCTAGTCCGAGGATGACGCAATGAACATGGGCTTTTCCTTTCGCCTCTGATTCCCACTCGAACGTTCGATGAGCAAAGGTGATTTCTAGCTGATCTCTGAAGAGCAAGGGCCAAAGCTGCGCAACTTGCTCACCCTGAGTAATTGAGTTCGTGGCAACAAACCCAACTCGCGCTGCTCCTTTCCTCAAGTATGACGCTGCAGTGATAAACCAAGCGGCGACGTAGTCGAGGGAGCCACCTCGGCCATTGCCACCGATAGTCCTTCGCATTTGACCGCGCTGAATTGTGCTTTGGAAGCTTTGCCCAACAAAGGGAGGATTGCCGAGAATGTATGAACATAGCTCTGGTGGCAGTACATCACCCCAGTCCATCTCCAACGCGTCAGCACAATGGATATGTGGAGACTTTTGCAGCGGAATCCGAGCGAATGCTTTTCCGAATGCGGCACTCAGGCGATTGTTCATGATGTGATCCATCATCCACAATGCAACTTCGGAAATCCTAGCCCACGACACGTTGATCTCGATTCCATAGAACTGATCGACATCGATTAGAGAAAGTGTAGCGACATCAAGTAGTTCATATTGGCCGAGTGGAAACCGCTCCTTTAAGACTTGGATTTCGAGTTCTCGCACTTCCCGGTAAGCGATCACCAAAAAATTTCCGCAACCGCACGCCGGGTCAAGGAAGCGTAGAGA
>JBAVVF010000511.1:0-15419 GCA_049697155.1 Anaerolineales bacterium | reverse complement strand
TTAACCCTTAACTCACATTGCCTTTTCCCTTGACTTTAAAGTATACTGATTGCAGAATTTCGAAAAAAAGACCAATTTTCCCAGGAGGAGCTATGGCAACACAACATATGAGCAAGACCGAGTTCGTCGAGGCGATCGCGAGCCAGAGTGGCTTAGAGAAGAAACAGGTCAATGCCGTTCTGGAAGCCATGAACGATGTCGTCTATAAGGAACTCAAGGCCCAGCACGACGTGGTGCTTCCGGGCCTGCTGAAACTGTCGCTGGTCACCAAGCCCGCCACGCCCGAACGCGAAGGCATCAATCCCTTCACGAAAGAAAAGACCATTTTCAAGGCCAAGCCGGCGCGCAAGGTGATCAAACCCCGCCCGGTCAAGGCGCTCAAAGACGCCGTCTAATTGCACAATCCAAGCCATAATGTAAAGGCCCCGGAAATCCGGGGCCTTTGTGCATACGAGTGCTGGTTTCAGCCACGGATTACACTGATTTTTGATTCGGTGACACTTCCTGCCAAAAGAATGCAGTCGTAGGAGTATGGATGAGCGTATCAAGGATAGGGAAGTTCAGGCAAAAGAAGGACTTACGAAAGCCCTGCGGAATTTCCTGACATCGATCATATCCATGATCAAATCATCCGAAGGCTGTGAATCTGTCCAGCTTTTTCTTGAACATCTCATAAGCAGCGGGAACTTCACCAAGGGGAATCGCCTATAAACTGGTGATATAATCTGCCCGTCCGTAATTTGTATGAGCATAGTGAATGTCTGATATCCTGTAGTCAAACAAGTTTTTAGGGCATTACCCGCTGTGATATTTCGATTCCAGCCGAGGGCAAGCCCTCGGTTTTCGTTTTTAATACCGTAGGGGCGACCCGCCCATCGCAATCCATCTTCTCAACAAACCCGGATGGGTCGCCCCTCCTCTTACAGGATAATTATGCTCACCGCCCATCACCTCTCCAAAACCTACGGCATCCAGCCGATCCTTCAAGACATATCATTCAGCGTCAGCAACAACGAGCGCGTTGGGCTCATCGGGCCCAACGGCTGCGGCAAGACCACGCTGATGCGCATCCTGGCCGGGTTCGAACAGCCCGACTCCGGGACGGTCGTTTCGACACGCGCCAGCCTGAGAATTGGGTACCTTGCCCAGGGGATGGAGTTCGATGACGAGCAGACCCTCGAGACGACCCTCAGCCTGCATCCCCTTTCAGAGGCTGATGTCGACGCTGAACTCGCGTCCCTCGCCTCGGCCCTGTCGGCGGACCCGAACGACTCCCACCTCCAGGCCCGGTACGATGCGGCGCTGAGACAGTTATTAGCTGTTAGCGATGAGCCATTAGCTGTTTTGGGGTCACTTGGACTTGCCGGTATTCCTCTGAACACCCCAGTCAGACACCTCAGCGGCGGGCAGAAAACCCGGCTGATGCTGGCGCGCGTCCTGCTCGAGGAGCCGCATCTGCTCCTGCTCGACGAACCGACCAACCATCTCGACATCGAGATGCTCGAATGGCTGGAAGACTGGCTCAATCGCTTTCAGGGCGCAGCCCTGATCGTCTCGCACGACCGGGCCTTTCTGGATAACACGGTCACGTCCATTCTCGAGCTCGATCCGAATACCCACAGCCTCAAATCCTACCCCGGTAACTATGCCGACTACCTCGAGCAGAAACTCTCCGAACGCGAGAAACAGGCCCAGGCCTATCAGGACCAGCAGGACGAGATCGCGCAGCTCCGGGCCGCGGCGGCCCACATTCGCGGGCTGACGAAAATGAAAAAAGGCGGTAAAGCCGACGGGGGCGACAAGTTCGCGACAGGCTTTTTCGGCAACCGCGCCACCAAACGGACGGCCGGGCGTGCCAAACACATCGAGGCCCGCATCGAAAAGATCCTGAATGAAGAAAGAATAGAAAAGCCAAAGTCAAGCTGGCAGCTGAAACTGGATTTCGGCGCGCCCGCCCACCAATCCAAAGATGTGCTGGTAACCGAAAAACTGTCGGTCGGCTATGAGCAGCCCCTGCTTTCGGACCTGAACCTTTCCATCCGCGCCGGGCAGCGCATCGCCCTGACCGGTCCCAACGGGACGGGCAAGACCACGCTCGTCCGCACCATCGCCGGCAAACTGGACCCGCTGGCAGGCAGCCTGCGGCTGGGAAGGACCGTCAAACTCGGGTACATGGCTCAGGAGCAGGAATTGCTCCGCCCGGAGCTGAACGCGCTGCAAACCATCCAGAGCGTGGCGGCGTTCAGCGAGACCGAAGCGCGCAACTTCCTGCATTACTTTCTGTTCAAAGGCGACGACTCACTTCGCCCGACACGCGAGCTTTCCTTTGGCGAACGGGCCCGCCTGCAGCTGGGACTGCTCGTCGCAGAAGGCTGTACTTTCCTCCTGCTCGATGAGCCGATCAACCACCTGGATATCCCCTCGCGGGCCCGTTTCGAGGAGGCGCTCGCCAATTTCAAAGGGACCATCCTGGCCGTCGTCCACGACCGCTACTTCATCGAGCGCTTCGCCTCCGACGTGTGGACGGTGAAAGGCGATAAAGTGGAGAAATGGTAGGGGCGACCCGTCTGAGTTTGCTGTGACGACAGATGAGATGGATGGGTCGCCCCTACGACGAATAATAAACATGAATAAAAACCCTACTTCCTATCCCGACGTAAATCAAATTCTGGATCTTTTGCTGGCGCGCGTGCAGGAAATCCTTGGCGGCCAGTTCGTTGGCATGTACCTGCACGGCTCGCTGGCCAATGGCGGCTTCGACCAAGACAGTGACATCGATGTGATCGTCGTGACGGCCACGGATGTTTCCGTCGAAGCCTTTGCCGCGCTGGCAGACATGCACGAACAGATCACAAAGCTCGACTCTCCCTGGGCGATCCAGCTGGAGGTGTCGTATATTCCACAAAATGCCCTGCGCCGCTTCGACCGGAAGAACAATCTTCACCCGCATATGGATCGCGGCCATGACGAGGTGCTTCACATGCTGGCTCATGAAAGCGACTGGATCGTCCAGCGCCATATCCTGCGCGAACGCGGCATCGTTGTAGTGGGTCCTGATCCAAAGACCCTGATCGATCCCATCACGCCGCAGGATTTGCGGCAGGCTGTCGTGGACGTCCTGCCTTTATGGCTCCACCCCGTCCTGAATGAGCCTTCGAAGATCCGGGCCCGCGGCTACCAGTCCTTTTTTGTCCTTTCCCTTTGCCGGGTGCTGTACACTCTGAAATACGGCGAGATCATCCCCAAGCAGGTCGCGGCCAAATGGGGAAAGGAGAATCTCGACCCACATTGGACGCCCCTGATCGAACGTGCCTGGCTCGGGCGGCAAAATTCCGGCCTGGATGCCGAACCTGAAGACATCCAGGGGACGCTGGAGATGATGCGCTGCGTGCTGGGACAGATAACACCTACCTCCTACCCGGATGTGAATGAAGTGTTGAATCTGCTCCTGGCCAAGGTAAGAGAAATCCTGGGTGGGCAATTCGTCGGTATGTATCTTTATGGCTCCCTCGCGAGCGGAGATTTCGACCCTGAAAGCAGCGACATCGACTTTCTGGTTGCGACAGCCGATAAACTGCCGGAGGAGACGATTTCGAAGCTTGAAGAGATGCACAAACTCATCTGGGCCACCGGGCTGAAATGGGCTTCCAAACTGGAGGGGGCTTACGTTCCCAGACAGCTCGTCCGCCGATACGATCCGAATGGTCCGCCCTGTCCCACCGTCAACGAGGGGCGCTTTTACATTGCCGGCCTGGGCAGTGACTGGATCATCCAGCGCCACACCCTGCGGGAACACGGCACTGTGCTGGCCGGGCCGGAACCAAAGACCCTGATCGACCCGGTCACTCCAGAGGAGATCCGCGGCGCGGTGCTGGGAGTGCTGCAGGAATGGTGGTTCCCGATGCTCGACGACCCCGCCTGGCTGAGCGAGCACGGAACGGAATATCATGCCTTTGCCATCCTTACGATGTGCCGCGCCCTTTATGCATTAGAGCATGGCACGGTTGTCTCGAAGCAGACTGCCGCAAAATGGGCGCAGACCCGGCTTGGCGAAAGGTGGGCCCGGATCATCGAGCAGTCCATCCCAGCTCAGAAGCCCGGCAGTGGACAGGCCGATTTACTGAACGAGGCCCTGGAATTAATACGCTATACAAAGGAAATGACAGCCAAATGAACACATCCCGCTTCAAGATTATTACTCCAAATGGCCTGGATGACTATCGCGAGCGCGCCGGCGGCATTGCGGAGGACTCCTGGCCCGAGTTCATGCTCAATGACCCCATTGCAGGAGAGAACTGGCACGAGCTCTTTGACCGCTTCAATGAATACCAGTTTGCCCTGCTCGACATGGAAAATGACCGCATGGCAGCCATGGCAAACAGCCTTCCATTTTACTGGGACCAGCCTCTCGAAGACCTTCCCGAATGCGGCTGGGATTGGGTATTCCTGAAGGCGGTTGAAGATCACAAAAAGGGTATCCAGCCAAACATTCAGTCTGCCATTCAAATAAACATCCATCCCGATTATCAAAACCAGGGGCTAAGCCCGAGGATGGTCCAGGCCATGCGCGCGATCGGGAAATCCAAAGGCTTTAAATATCTTGTCGCGCCGGTGCGCCCGAGCCAGAAAAGCCAATATCCGCTGATCAGCATCGACGATTACGTCCTGTGGACGAACGAGGCAGGATTGCCTTTCGATGCATGGCTGAGGGTCCATGCCCGCATGGGTGCCAGGATCATCAAGCCCTGTCACGAGTCCATGGCTATTCCCGGCTCACGCGCCGATTGGGAAGCCTGGACCGGCATGAAGTTTCCGCAAACCGGGCAGTACGTCATCCCCGGCGCGCTCAACCCGATGGAAATGAATGCTGAAGAGAATAAAGGCGTTTATGTGGAGCCAAATGTATGGATGGTGCATGAAATTGCGTAGCGTATAATTAGCCTCATGAAATTCGTCCATCTGCTGGCACTCGCCACAGTCTTGTTCCTCGCTGCCTGCCAGCCCGCTGCGTTCGCCGGCGTCACGATCATCGACGGCAATCAGATCGTCACACTGGAAACGGATGAGGGTCTTCCCTCCGCTTTGCTCGATGAGGCGGGAATCACGCTGAATCCGGATGACCGCCTCCTGGTCAACGGTGTCCCTGCGGTGCCCGACCAGCCGATTCTCGATTTCCCGATTACCCTGCAACTCCGCCGGGCCGCCAGCATAACAATCATCACACCTGACGGCGAGCAAAAGCTGCGATCCTCCGCACTTACAGTTGGCGAAGCCCTGCAAGCTACCTCAATTTGGCTACGCGCAGGAGATGTGGTCGAGCCGGCCCTGACTGCACCGATTAGTGATGGCATGACAATCACCGTCGCGGCGCGGCGCGAATTAACCGTCAGCGTGGATGGCAAGGCCGTGCAGGTCCGCTCGTCGGCGCGGACGGTTGGCGAGGCCTTGGCTGAGGCGGGGATTCCGCTCATCGGGCTGGATTACAGCGTCCCGGCTGAGAGGGATCCGCTCCCCACCGATGGACAGGTCCGCGTGGTGCGCGTCAGCGAGGCGCTCGTCCTGGCCCAGAAGCCCGTCCCCTTCGAAAACGACTTCCAGGCCTCGGCGGATGTCCCCCTCGATCAGACACAGATCCTCCAGCCCGGCGAAACCGGACTCATCGTCCAGCGCATCCGCATCCGCTATGAGGATGGAAAGGAGATCGCGCGCCTGACCGAAAATGAGACCCTCGTCCGACCGCCGAAGACACGCATCCTGGCGTATGGCACCAGGATCGAGGTCAAGACCGCCACCGTGGACGGTGTGAAGATCGAATACTGGCGGGCCGTGCAAATGTATGCCACCTCCTATTCGCCGTGCCGCTCCGGCGGCGACCGGTGCTACACGGGCACGTCCAGCGGAGCGACCGTGCGGAAAGGCGTGGTGGGACTGAGATACAGCTGGTATTTGAACATGCAGGGTCAGCAGCTCTATATCCCGGGCTACGGCTTTGCCTCGGTCGAGGACGTCTGCGGCGGATGTGTCGGCAAACCCTGGATCGACCTGGGCTTCAGTGACAACGATTACGAGCCCTGGCATTCCTGGGTGACGGTTTATTTTCTGGCACCTGCTCCGGCTAATGTGATTTATGTCCTGGAATGATCTTTGTCCCGAGTGTTCCACGAATGAAGCGCGCTGAAAATCCATGACTCGATTTCGCAAAGTCACTCTCGCCTTTCTATCGGTTGCAGCCTGCCTGGCGGTCATGCTGCTCACCTGGAACTGGCAGGGAAAATGGCAGCAGCCACTGGGGCCGGCGCTGCAGATTCCCACCGTAACGCCGTTTCAGATGCCTGCAACCTGGACGCCAGATCCGAACAGCACCCGGACGCCTCTGCTCCCCTCCCCCGCTGTTTCCGCTGCAAATAAATCTCTGCCGACCATCACCCCGAACACCGGCGTATGCGGCGCGCCGCCCGTGATGACCATCCTGGCCATCGGCGCAGATACGCGCGGAGACAACTACGCCTACGGACTGGCCGACGTTATCCGGCTGGTGCGCGTCGATTTCCTGAATCGCAAAGTGACGATCCTTGAAATCCCGCGCGACCTTTGGGTGCAGATCCCCGACATTGCGGACAACCTCAACGGGCAGGATCACGAAAAGCTCAATCAGGCCTATCTTTACGGCAATCGTGGATTTGGATATACGGACGATCCCGCCCAGGGGCCCGGCCTGCTGGCCCGCACGCTGACGCTGAACTTCGGGACACAGATCGATCACTATGCGGCAGTCAATATGCGCACGTTCGAAAAAATCGTCAACGCGGTGGGCGGCATCTATGTCAGCCTGCCCGAAGCCGTCGATGGTCGCACCGCAGATGATCCCAGCCCGCGACTGCTCTTCCCGGCTGGAAGGCATCTCCTGAATGGAACCCGGGCACTCACGCTGGCCCGCGTCCGCATCGAAGGCGGATTTTCACGTGCCGAAAACCAGAACCGCGTGCTGTGCGCACTGCGCGATCAACTGACCAGCCCAAAGGTGATCACAAGAATCCCGGAGCTGATTCGCTCGTTTCAGGACGCGATCCAGACGGATTTGAGCCCGGAACAGCTCGGACAGCTTGCCTGCATCGGCGCCCAGATTCCCTCCGGGAATATTGTTTTTGTCAGCTTTCCCGAGGAACACTTCAAGCAGGGGCGCCAGTTCGATCCTGTTTTCAAGAAAAAGGTCTTTGCCTGGGACGTGGATTTCCAGACCATCCGGGATTATGTCAGCCAGTTCAATGAGGGCACGTGGCCAGGCCCGCCCGCTGACCAGTCAGAGGACACACCGGAGGAAGAGGTTTCAATTTGTCCATAAACAAAATTCCGCCACTGGATGCCGCGGCTCTGCTGAAGCGCCATGGACTGCGCGCTCACAAAGGTCTCGGGCAGAACTTTCTGCAGGATCCCCTGGCGCTGGAGAACATTGTCGCGGCGGCAGAGATCCGGCCAACCGACACGGTCCTGGAGATCGGGCCGGGCCTTGGCAGCCTGACGCGTTATCTGGCCGTCTCCGCCAAAGAAGTCGTGGCAGTCGAACTGGATGCCGGTCTGCTCGCGCCGCTGAAGGCAGTCCTCGCTCCCTATTCGAACATCCGGTTGATTCAAGGCGATATCCTCAAGCTCTCGCCGGGAGATTTGATCGAGGCCGAGAGTTATCTTGTTGTGGCCAACATCCCTTATTACATTACCTCGGCCGTCATTCGTCACCTGCTGGAAAGCCAGCCCAAGCCGCGTGGGATCGTGCTGACCGTTCAAAAAGAAGTCGCCCAGCGGATCTGTGCCGGGCCGGGGGACATGAGTCTGCTGGCGCTGAGCGTGCAGATTTACGGGCGACCGCGCATCGCGGCAAGGATCCCGGCCGGCGCGTTCTTCCCTGCACCGAAGGTTGATTCGGCGGTCCTATGCGTGGATATTTACCCCGAGCCGCTCATCCGGCCCGAAGCGCTCGACACGTTCTTCAAACTCATCAAGGCGGGCTTCAGCCAGAAACGCAAGACTTTGCGCAACTCGCTTTCCGCCGGGCTGCACATCTCTCCCGTCGAGGCGGCCGGCCTGCTTACCCAGGCCAACATCGACCCACAGCGGCGTGCAGAAACCTTGAGCATCGCTGAGTGGCAAACGCTGAGTGAACTTATCAGGTGATTGTCAACATCCCCGAAGACAACAAGAAAGCGGAGATCCTTTAAGGGGTCTCCGCTTTTCGATGGACAATTCAATTGCCGCAGGCGTTAGAACTTGTTCAAAATATCCTTTTTGAGCTGTTCAACACTGGAAAAACGCCCGTATACGGAAGGAACTTCCGCAATCTGGACAGCGAGACGGTCCGGGCGCTTCGAAGCCTGCTCGCGATCCTTGATGGGATAGAAGTAATCCAGTGACTGCTCGAGCCGGGAGCGGATACGTTCCTGAAAAGGAGCCAGATTGGCAGGAGGTACGACGATCACAAAATCCGTCGGGCTGAGATGACCGATGAAGTCCTCGGCCGAGCCGGTCTCCTTCATGGTGTTGTGGATCATCATGCTGATGGCCCGCAGGACATCATCCGAGGCAACGAAACCGTAGGCTTCCCGGAACAGATCAAGATGGGTAATACAGATATGCAGCAGGGCCCAGCCGCTTTTGTGGATCACCTCGGAGAGGCGCTCTTCGACGAGTGCTCCCTCAGGCAGCCCGCTGACCGGATTGGTCAGCGTGCCCTGACTCACCCGCTTGAGGGCATTCCGGACGCGCAGGCGCAGTTCCTGGACATCGAAGGGCTTGGTGATGTAATCGTCGGCGCCGACTTCGAAGCCCTGCAGGCGGTCGATGCGTTCGCGCTTTTCTGTGAGGAAGATGATCGGGATTTCATTTGTGCGGCGATCCGTGCGTACCCGCCGGGCAACTTCGTACCCATCGATATCCGGCAGGCGGATGTCGAGGATCATCAGGTCTGGCAATACGGTTTGCGCGGCCCGGACGCCGTCTTCGCCCCAGTTGACGGTGAAGACCTCGTAGCCCTGAACGCGAAAATAAGCATTCAGCATCTCGGCCACGTCGAGATCGTCTTCAACGATGAGTATCTTGGATTTGGCGTCTGCCACGTTGATCCCGCCTGTTATGAAATCGGCTCTTTTTGGATGACAAATTCACAAATTGCATCGCCGACGGCAACGCACTTTGATTCATTGACACGGAACTCGTTGCCGCCCGAGACCCACTTGAGGGCTTCCTGCAGCAACCCGGTGGCGATGTAACACACCGGCTTATCGGCGTTGGTGCGGCCCCAGCAGACGGGACACTTGTGAATGGTCCAGATGAATTCCGAATCCTTTTCCTCCACGGTGCTGTACTGATCGCTCAGCTGGGAGAAGATCTTGGCGAATGCCGGCAGGCCGATGCGCAGCTTGGACTGGAGCGGCAGCACCACAAACGCCAGGTCTGCCGCGCCGGCCAGGGCACCGAAATTCTTCAGCGCGTCGGAGAAGGTTGCCCGTCCGGCCCGCAGGGCCAGCCCGCGTCCCCCGCGCGGACCGTACATTTCCTCCAGCGCAACGCCGATGGCCGAGAGCTCGGCAAAATCGAAGCCTTTATCAAGATTATCGGGCGGATAGTTTTCAATGTAGTTGGTCAGTCCACCCAGATTCAGAATGGCATTGAGTCCATTCCGACCCATCACTTCTTCCAGCGATTTAATGATGATGAGGCCAAACTTATTTGGGTAGTACAGGCCGGTCTTTTGAACGGGGCTCATAGAGTGACTCCACTTAAATCAGATTCGACAGGTCTTCGGCGGCTCGGCGCATGTCCAAAAAGATCAAACCCAGCTTTGCCTGTTCACGCGCCAGGGCTGTGAGAACGGCCTCTTCCCCGACTGACATAAGGACCACATATCCCTTTTGTCCTTTGATATACACCTGCTCCAGTGAGCCGCGTCCCAGTTCAGTGGCAATTCTCTCGCCCAGGGATAGCATGGCAGCAGACATGGCAGAAACGCGGTCCTCTTCGACGCCCTGAGGCAAGGCAGAAGCGATGCTTAGACCATCCACGCTCACTACGGCCGAGGCTTCAATATCGGGTGATGAAGCTTGTAGCTCGCGCAGACGATCTACCATTTGTTGCGTTCGTGACTTTGACAAGACAACCCTCCTGCATAGAGTACGTGGCCAGCCATTTTGCCAACTGGGTGGATGGAATTCGCAGTGCTGAGACACCTGCACTTGCCCCAGGTGCAAGTGTAATTTAGCATAGTGGAGGAAAAGTGTCAAGCCAGCGTGCTAAAAAACCGCCTGTTCACTAACAGAAATGTAAAGAGCCCGTGCTATAATCGCCGGACGGTAAGAACCGCCCATGCGAAAACTATTCCCCCTTATCCTGACCACCGGACTCCTGTTCGGCCTGTTCCCTTCGGCCCAAGCGACCGCCCAGGGCACTCCGCCCTATGAGGAACCGGAAAGTGGTGCGGTTGTCTGCGCGCCGGGCGTGTATCTCGTCGCCCCGGATGACTGCCTGCCGCTGGGTCCCTCCACATACCTGACCGAAATGGGAAAACTGGGCTTAACGTTTCCTCCACGGGCCCTGCCGGCTTACAAACCCGACCCGTCTCTGACCCAACTGCCCTATTATTATTTCAAACTGGAGGAGGACATAGTCCCCATCCTGAGCGGGCCGGGCGGCAATGAAACGGGGCAATACTTCCAGCCCGGATTTGTGTATGTCTCCTATGTGGATCGCGTCGAGTCGAAGGGCGTCTATTACATGCTCCAGAACGGCGGTTGGATCCCGGGCAAGGGCTCGCGTATCGGCGATTACCCGAGATTTCAGGGACTGCAGTTCAGATCGACCCCCCACAATCCGTTCGCCTGGCCTCTGCCCATCCGCGGCTGGAGTCTCCCGGTCTATCGCGCCCCCAGCTATAATGCGCCTCTAACTGGCAAAAACCTCACACCGCACGCCGACATGGTCCAGGTGTACGCCACCCAGAATGCGGAGGGCGTGGACTGGAATATGATCGGGCCGGAGGAATGGGTGGAGGCAAGCCAGCTGGCAACGGTCACGCCGAATACGACCCCGCCCGAGGGCGTGACCACCGGGCGCTGGATCGACGTGGATCTGGCAGAGCAAACGCTGGCAGTCTACGATAATTATCAACTGGTCTTCGCCACCGTTGTCGCCACCGGTCTGGAACCGTTCTGGACTCGCCCGGGATTGTTCCAGATCTATCAGAAGAAGGAAAGCGAAACCATGCGCAACAACGACCCCACGGACTACTATTATCTGGATAACGTCCCGTGGACGATGTACTTCGACAAGGCCCGCGCCCTGCACGGCGCCTACTGGCGAACACAGTTCGGCTTTCCCCAATCGCATGGCTGTGTCAATTTATCGGTGGGCGATTCGCACTGGCTGTTCAATTGGGCACACGAAGGCGACTTCGTTTACGTGCACGATCCCTCCGGTCTGACACCCACCGACCCTGCCCTTTATCATGACTGGGCATATTGACATGGGCTAATGCGCATGGTAAACTCCTGCCCGCTTGTTCGTTGGAAGAATGGTCCCGTGGTGTAGCGGCCAAACATGCGGCCCTGTCAAGGCCGAGATCGCGGGTTCGAATCCCGTCGGGACCGCTCCGCGAAATTTCGATAGACAGACACCCTGGAATGTGTTTCAGGGTGTCGTCGTTTTAATGAACCATCTCGAATGTTGTATCAATGGCTACGGTAATGTTGGCGCAGAAGTTGTAAGGTATTTTTCAACTGAAACGAAGGGCAGGGATTTCACGAGCCTTGACAAGAACATGTCGGAAAGACTGGGTTCTTGAAAACGTATCTTTCACAAGCAGTCAATTACAACTCGATTTCATAATCTGAGCATTGTTTCATGCCGCAGGTTTTATCCAGGTTTTCATACGTTCTTGAAGCCAGGAAAGGAATTTGCCCATGCTGCTCCCAGATTATGTAATGAATGAGGGGGAAATACCAAGATACCCTTACATCTGTTTTACCCCAAAAACCGGGGAAATTCCGGGCGGATGAACCAAGTAGCCAGTACACGCAGAGGTTTTCTATGCGTCAATTTCAAATTCCTAGTTGACTCTTTATTTCATTTTTGCTATGATATTTACATGGTGTAAGTAATTATTACAGCATGTAAGTAACTAGCTAATGTGTATGTTGCGAGGATTTATGGCCTACCGCCTTACGATCACAGCATCAGATATGCGGGAAATCAATCGGTCTGCAATTCTAGAAATTATCCGCCGCGAGAGTCCTATTTCGCGTTCAGCGATTGCCGAACGTTTAGATGTCAGTCTCCCCACTGTGATGCGGATTGTGGATGAACTTGTTGAGGAGGGCTATGTCCGTCCGCAGGGCAGCACAGAATGGAGTGGAGGCCGTCGCCGTCCCTTATTGGAATTCAATGCGGAAAGCTTTGTTATCATTGGTGTGGATATGGGCGGCACAAAATTATATGGGGCAATTTCTGATTTTGGCGGAAAGATCCTTGATGAAATTGACCTGGGCCGCCACGGTGCATCCAGCGAAGGGAACTACAATCGTTTAATCGAGTTGATTGGCTCTCTGCTGGCCAGTCCCAAATTGGGGAATCGACGTGTGCGTGGCATCGGCGTCGGAGCCCCAGGAATCACATTGCACAAAGAGGGAATTGTGAAATGGGCCTACTCTCTCAACTGGCGCGACTTTCCACTGAAAGCCCGTCTGACTGAACACTATGGTCTTCCTATTACTGTGGATAACGATGTCAATTTAGCCGCAATGGGAGAATTATGGTTTGGCGCAGGTCAGAATATTCAAAACATGATCCTGATCGTGAGCGGAGCGGGGATTGGAGCAGGCATCATTCTCGACGGCGCACTGTATCGTGGCGGCAGCGAAGCTTCAGGTGAGATTGGTCACTTTATCCCCGGGCGGAATTTTTTAGGAAAAAACTATCAGGATTTCGGAGCATTGGAAGGAGTCGCTTCAGGAACAGGAATCGTTGAACGCGCACGCGCTAGCCTCAAGTCTGAGCGTGACGCAACAGAATTAGAGTCATTAACCGCAGACGATGTGTTCGTTGCTGCCCGTCAAGGTCAACAGTGGGCTAAATCCATTATTGACGAAACCGTGGATTATTTTGCTATTGCAGTAGCAAATCTGGCTGTGTCATTTGATCCACAGTTAATCGTACTCGGTGGAAGTGTGTCACCGTTTGCAGACTTGTTGATCGAGCCGATAATGCAACGCCTGGAGGGCGCGATCCCTACGCCGCCGAAGTTGGTTATATCAAAACTTGGTTTACGAGCGGGCGTGATGGGAGCAATCACAAATATTCTACACAATACTTCCAATTTTTATGTAGTTCATAAGTTGTCTTAACAGGAGAAAGGAGCCCTATATTGAGGAGTTGACCTCAGACTCAAGTGGCAATGGAAGGCAGATCGCAAACTTTGTTTGTAACAGAAGGAGAAGAAACCATGCGTACTATGTTCAAAATTACCTTGTTTGCTTTGGCTCTCTTGTTTCTCGTAGCTTCAGTAGGTTGCGCACCCCAACAAGCAGCGGGACCTATCACGATTCATGTTCTGACAATGGATCAGGCCGGTTTGAAACCCGCTGAGATCGATCAAATTGCCCGTGACTTTGAAGCCCAGAACCCTGACATCAAAGTGGTTATGGAATACCTCGGCTACGATTTTATTCATGACAAGATTACTACAGGTATGGCTGCAAAGCCGCCTGCTTACGACGCCGCCATGATCGACGTGATCTGGCCCGATGAATTCATCAAAGCCGGTTATTTGCTGGATGTCACTGATCGCGTCACGCCTGAGATGAAGGCGGGCATCTTCCCTGCTGCCTGGAATGGCGTGACCCGCAATGGCAAAATTTATGGCATGCCCTGGTTGATGGACGTGAAATATTTCATGTACAACAAGGATATGCTGCAACAGGCAGGCTTTAATGAACCACCAAAGACCTGGGAAGAGCTTGTTGATCAGGCAAAGGTCATCAAGGAGAAAGGCATTGCTGAATATCCTATTACCTGGTCATGGAATCAGAAGGAAGGTGTCGTTTGTGACTATGCCGTTTTGTTATTCGGAAACGACGGTGCATTTGTGGATGCAGATGGCAAGCCAGCATTCAATGATGAAAAGGGCGTTGAGGTGCTTACTTGGATGAAGCAAACTGTCGATGACGGCCTCACCAACCCGAGCGCGGTATCTTCCGATGAAATGGCAGTGGAGGCAGATTTCCTGGCTGGTAAATCGGCGTTCGCTGTCAACTGGCTTTTCCAGTATAGTGATTCGAATGATCCCTCCAAGTCACAGGTGGTAGGACAGGTAGCTTTTGCTCCCATGCCTGTATTCAAAGCAGGCGCAGATGCAGGCATTAGGGGCTCCAGCGTAGATGGATCCAGCTCCTTTGCCATCATGGCAACTACTCCCTATCCCGATCAAACCTGGAAGTTCCTGACGTATCTTGCGAGTAATGAAGTACAAATGAAACATTCTGCACAGATGTTGCCCATCTGGAAGGCTGACTTCGAAGGCGAAACGTTGGACAAATTGAAAGCAGCGACTCCTGCAAACCCGGTCACTGTTCCCGCGTTCCTTGCGCAGTTCCCCTACGCGAATGAACGTCCCACAGTGCCCTACTACAATGAAGCCTCCGCGGCGCTTCAATTGGCAATTCAGGAAGCATTGACGGGCGTGAAATCTCCGAAAGATGCTCTGGATGCTGCCGCTGCGAAGTGGGTTGAACTTGCCGGTAAGTAGTCTCTAAAGGGGATGCCAGGGTGGGTTCGTTCCCACACGCGAACCCACCTTATCCTTTTATCTATGGCTATCAACTCGAATTCCCGTGTCAAACGAAGACTCTCTGTGCGTGAGCAGGATGCACGCATCGCGTGGCTCCTGGTTGCCCCAAGCTTGCTGGTAATTCTAGGTGTAACGCTCTGGCCGATCATTTCAACATTTGTTCTCAGTTTTTTTGTTGCACCGACCGGCATCAACCAGACACGAACATTTGTTGGCTTTGGCAACTATCTCGAAATGCTCCGGGACCCAGCGTTTTGGGAAACGATCAAGCGAACCCTATATTTCACGGTAGTCTCAGTTGGTTTGGAACTGATTTTAGGATTAGCGATTGCGCAACTCATCCATTCACGGCCATGGGGTTGGAAGTTCCTGCGCTTCAGCCTGATCATCCCCTGGGCAGTGCCAACAATCGTCAATGGCGCAATGTGGCGCTGGATCTATAGTGCGGATTTCGGCGCCCTAAATGGAATATTATTCCAATTGGGTGTAATCGAACATTATATCCCCTGGCTGACACTATCAAGTGCCGCGATGAATCTCGTAATCCTCGCTGATCTCTGGCATACAGTTCCATTTGTGGCTCTGATTCTCC
>JBAVVF010000510.1:0-8955 GCA_049697155.1 Anaerolineales bacterium | reverse complement strand
GCCTTATCGCGTTCTGTTTGGAGGCGGCCAATGAACCATGTTCCGATGTTGGAGAGCGCCTTGTAATCAAGATCAACGGGGTTTTGAGTTGCCAGCACCATCCCGACGCCGAAGGCCCGCGCCTGTTTGAGCAGAGTCAGCATGGGAAGCTTGGAGGGTGGGTTGCTAAGCGGCGGCAGGTAGCCAAATATCTCGTCCATGTAAACGATGGCGCGCAGGCTGGTGGTGCCTGATTGACTGCGCATCCAGCCCAACACCTGGTTCATCAGGAGAGAGACGAAGAACATGCGCTCAGGATCGCTGAGATGGGCGATGGAAAAAATTGCAATGCGCGGCTTGCCATTTGGCGTGTAAAGGATTTGTCCGATGTCGAGCGGAACGCCCTGCAGCCAGGCGTTAAAGCCCGGAGAAGCCAGCAGATTGTTCAATGCCATCACCAGTCCAAAGCGTTCTTTTGAAGAATAGAAGGATTCAATATCCAAAACACCGATCTTGGTCACAGGCGGAGTCTGCACCTGCTGGATCAAAGCCGCCAGATCCATATCCTGCCCTTGTCGCCAGGCGTTATCCAGAATGGTGGAAAGCAGGATGTGTTCGCGGCTCTGCACGGGATCAGCGTCGATTCCGACCAGCCCAAGCAGGCTGGTCGCGGTTGTGCTGATGCGTTCGCGCAGGAGATCGTTGTCTGCGCGGATGGCTGGTTCCGGTGCTGCGAATGATCTGAGGATCGAGACTGGAATCCCCGCGCTGCTGCCGGGAGTATAAATGCGAATATCCGTTGCATCACGCAGGCGCTGGATACGTTCCCCACTTTGATTCCAGGCTGCTAATCCGTTCTTCCATGTGTCCGCCTGTTTGCTGGCGTACTCATCGGCCGACATGCCTTTCTGTCGGGCGTCATCGAGATTGATCCATGGAAGGAAATCCTGACCGCTCAGCTGAGGGAAATTCAAAAGAAGATTGGCAAGATCACCCTTCGGGTCAATGAGAATGGCCGGTACGCCGTCAATGGCAGCTTCCTCAATCAGGGCAATACAAAGGCCTGTCTTGCCGCTGCCTGTCATCCCAACGCAGACGGCATGAGTAGTGAGATCTTTCGAATCATAAAGTAACAGCTCGTCTTTTGCCTTCTGGGCATCCAAATCGTATACCCGTCCAAGATAGAAGGAGCCTAACTTTTCGTAATCCTCCATGGGATTCTCCTGTGTGTGAATAATCTGAACTGCGTTTATTGTACAACAAAAATGCGCACCCTGACAAAACACCATCTGCTTCAGGTAATCTTCCGGGCGATTGATTGGATTATTCAAGCTCAATTGTGCAACATATCTTTGGCTAAGAGTCGAGTCCACTTTGGCTCACGCTTCTGCAGCCTTATGGAATCCAAAAGCGCCCGTGAGGGCGCTTTTGGCAGCAATAAAACCTGTTCTTAATCTTCTAGAATGAATGTGACTTTCAATTGCACACGATACTCGGAGATGTTGCCTTTCTCATCAATCTGCACATCTTGATTCTGGATCCATGCCGATTTGACGTTCTTAAGCGTTTTCGCTGCACGCGCAACCCCTTCTTGTACCGCATCATCGAAACTCTTGGTGGAAGCAGCCTTGATCTCAGTAACACGAGCGACAGACATGGCAGACTCCTTTCTTGGGTGGGGAAGAGAGAAACGTATCTGTATTATATATCAAAAGGGAAGCGTAAATGTGACAAGCCTTTGACTTTGCGTAGCACGCGATTCCTCACAGAATAATCACCGGCTGATGGATTACTCATGACCAAGAGCTTGACGCCTCTCTATATTACTCGCGTGGGGATTCGCCTTGACTGATATAATACGAATGGTGCGCCCTGAACTGCACCTCAGATTGGGATAAAACAACGGACTCTGAGGGCGCATGAATTCGTTGTTTATCCTTATCATCGGTTTGCTAATTGCTGTCTGTGACGGCAAATCCGTCTCACAAGCAGGGACGAAAGATGGTTGCCAGAATCCCTGCTCAACGAAGCAAGTTGCTTGCTGGAACCGATTCCTTATGAAGAATTGTTTTTGACGAGAAAGGATATGCGAGTATGGACAAGAAATCAAAATCAACCGGTACATCGGCGAGAGCTGCATTGCGCAAGGTCCCTCCCCGGGCGCAAGCGCGCGGCATGGATCTGTCGGCGATTTTCAATGTGGCTACTCAGGCCTTGGCTGCGAATCAGTCCTCCCTCAACCAGGCTGACACCGAGAACCAGAATCACGGCGATAACATGGTGCAAGCCTTCACCATGATCTCCCAGGCCCTTGCCAGCCAGCAGGGGGCCGCTCCCTCCAGCCAGCTGCAGCATGCCAGCCAAGTTCTGACCCAAAATGCCCACAGCGGCTCCGGGCAGGCCTATGCCCAGGGATTGGCGCAGGCTGCCCAGCAATTTCAGGGACAATCTGCCGTAACGCCCGATAATGCCATGCTGCTGGTCCAGTCGCTCCTGGGGGGCGGACAGCAATCTGCTCCGCAGGCAGGAACTGATCTGTTGGGCGGTTTGCTTGGAGGAGGAGGACAGGGGGGCGCTTCCCAGGCCGGCGATCTGCTCGGGACCCTGCTGGGCGGCGGGCAGACGGCGCCGCAGGCTGGCGGCCAGCAGCCGGATGGAATCGATCTCGGTGACGTGTTGAATGCCGGTCTGACTTTTATGAACGCCAAACAACAAGGCCAGGATAATTTACAGGCCGCCCTGACTGCCCTGATGTCCGCCGGGCCGCTGGGGCAAAAGCCCCATCGCCAGCAATCCGGCCAGGTGGTCGCCAATGCCCTGCTCCAGGCGATCAGCGGCATGGCGAATCGAAAGTAGGAAAGCTTTCCTGGATCATTACCCCATAGCACGATCAAAGTCTTCCGGTGAACCTGTGGAGACTTTGATCGTACTGAAACAGACTCAATACTGGCTGCTGGCCAGGCTTTCAACACTGTTACTTCAGGTTTGGCGTTTCGAATATCGAGGTATAATTTTGGCATGATTGTTTCGTCTGACAATGTAGTTGTCGACGCCACTACCTGTGGTTAGGTGATTTTATCTGGTTGGAGAGCCTCTCTAACCAGATTTTTTTTATAATCAGGCATCGGAAATCTCACGGTCAAAGTCCTCGGCACTGAGGCAGATTTCCGAGGTCGGAATTTCAAGGAGAATCAATGAAGTTAAGCAAATTAGCCAGCGAGATTGCTGAATCTCCAACCTTTGCCCTGAATGAAGAGGCGCGGCTTCTGCGGGAGCGCGGCGAAGCCGTGATCAATCTGGGAATCGGCGAACCGAAGAACAAGACGCCGATCGCGGCGATCCTGGCCTCCGCCGCCAGATTGACCAGTGGGGAAGTGAAATATACTCCGCCGGATGGATTGCCTTCCATGAAGAAGGCCGTGATCCGCTATACGGAAGAGAACTACGACCGGCTGGTCGCGCCGGAGAACGTGAGCGTCACGAACGGGGCGAAGCAGTCCCTGTTCAATATCCTGTATTCGATCCTGAATCCGCAGGATGAGGTGATCATCATTGCACCGTATTGGGTCTCCTACACGGAGATGATCAAGATGTGCATGGGCATTCCTGTCGTCGTGACGCCCGAAGATGGCACGTTCACCCCGCGCTTCGAAGACATCGAAAGGGTGGTGACGTCCTCCACCCGGGCAATCATAGTCAACAGCCCGAACAATCCCTCGGGGGCGGTCTATCCTCCGGAGCTGATCGAGAAGATCGTGGCGATGTGCGAGAAGAAGGGCATCGTCATGATCTGCGACGACATCTACCACAAGCTGACGTTCGATCGCAATGTGGCCGTCCCGGCCTATCGCTTCACCAAGAAGGATATCGAGAACTCCAACATTGTCGTTGTCAACGGCGTGGCCAAGCTCTATGGTATGACAGGCTTCCGCATCGGCTGGGTGATCGCGCCGCGCGACCTGACGCGTATTATGACCAATGTCCTTGGGCAGACCACTTCGTGCGTCTCGCCGATCGCACAGGCCGCGGCAGAGGGTGCGCTCAACGGACTGCAGTCCGTGGTGGAGGCGCTGCGCCTGCAGATCCAGAACAATCGGGATGTGGTCATGCAGGAAATGCGCACGTTCAACGGAGTCCGCCTGATCGAACCCAAAGGGACGTTCTACGCATTGCCTGATATTCGGGCCTTCAGCAACAACTCGGTCGAAGTGTCGAGGTTCCTGCTCAAGAAGGCCATGGTGGTGGTTGTGCCCGGAAAAGAGTTCGGGATGGAAGGCCATATCCGCCTGTCGTTCGCCGGGTCGGTCAAGGACGTCACCGAGGGGATCGCGCGCATCAAGTGGGCACTCGACCCGACCAGTCCCAATGAAATCTATATTGGCGATAAAAAGATGATCCGTGATTGGATGTAGACGAATAAGCCACAGAGAGCACAGAGTCTGTTGAGCTTTCTCAAAGCTCTCCGTGGGCTCTGTGGCGAGTCTGGAGACAACATAATGAACAACTTACTCAATATCAAAACTCCTGCTGAATCTATTGCTCAAACGCGCAAGGCAGATTTCAACCTGTCCAATCACAGCATCGGCAATCTGCGCCTCGCCTACTGGAATCTTGCCACCGAAGCTTTGTACGAAGAGGCGGTCTTCCGCGGGGAGGGCGTCACGTCCATCGGCGGACCCTTCATTGCCCATACCGGCAAACACACGGCCCGCTCGGCAAACGACAAATTTGTAGTGCGCCACACCGATTCGGAAAACAATGTCTGGTGGGGGACGTACAATCGTCCGGTCACAACCGAAAAGTTCGGTGCGCTGTACGATCGTTTGCTGGGGTATTTGCAGGGCCGGGATGTTTTCGTCCAGGATGTTTACGCGGGCGCGGATGAGGAGTTCCGCCTGCCGGTCCGTTTCGTGACCGAGCATGCCTGGCACAGTATGTTCGTCCGCAATATGTTCATCCTGCCCGATTCGCTGGAGGAGTACAAGCGCTTCGTGCCCGAGTTTACGATCGTTGCCGTGCCGGGATTCAAGGCGGCTCCCACGATCGATAACACAAGCAGCGAAACGTTCATCATCCTGAATTTCGAGAAGAAGCTTGCCGTGGTGGGGAACACGGAATATGCAGGCGAGCTGAAGAAGTCGGTGTTTACACTGCTGAACTATCTCCTGCCGCTCGAGGGCGTGTTGTCCATGCACTGCTCGGCCAACGTCGATCCGCAGGATCCGAACGATGTGGCCCTGTTCTTCGGACTGAGCGGCACCGGCAAGACGACGCTCTCCGCCGACCCGACGCGCCGCCTCATCGGCGACGACGAGCACGGCTGGAGTGACAACGGCGTATTCAACTTCGAAGGCGGATGTTATGCCAAGGTGATCGGGCTTTCGGAGTCTGCCGAGCCGGAGATCTACGCCACGACCAGCCGTTTCGGGACCATCCTCGAGAACGTTCCCTTCGACCCGGTCACGCGCCTCATCGACCTGGACGACGACTCGATCACGGAAAATACGCGCGCTTCCTACCCCCTGGCCTTCATCGCCAACGCGGTCCCGGAAAAGAAAGCGGGGCATCCCAGGAATGTGATCCTGCTGACCTGTGATGCCAATGGGGTGATGCCGCCCATCGCCCGGCTCACTCCGAACCAGGCGCTCTACCAGTTCATCTCGGGGTACACCTCCAAGATCGCGGGGACCGAGGTCGGGCTGCGCGAGGAACCGGAGATGACGTTCTCGGCCTGCTTCGGCGGTCCCTTCATGGTCCATCATCCGTACAAGTATGCCGAACTGCTCAAGCGCAAGATCGAGCGCTATGGAGCCAAATGCTGGCTGGTCAACACCGGCTGGGTGGGCGGGTCCTATGGGATCGGCAAACGCATTTCCATCCGCTACACGCGCGCCCTGCTGAATGCCGCGCTGACGGGCAAACTTGATGATGTGAACTATACCAGGGACCCTGTCTTCGGATTTGAAGTCCCGACGGAATGCCCGAATGTGCCCCCCGAAGTGCTTTCTCCGTCGTCATCCTGGAACGATAAGAAGGAATATGACAGGCGCTACAGGGACCTGGCCATGCGCTTCAAGGAAAACTTCGGCAAGTTTACAGACAACACTCCGCCCGAAGTCATCGAAGCCGGACCGAACGTATAGTGACCGGCCCCCGGAGCCAAAAAGCTCCGGGGGCTTTTTCTTAGCCTGCTCTCACGAAAAGGAACTTTTCATTGCCCGGTTCGTCGTTAAATCGAATAGACCCAAGGAGAAACCGATGAAAAAATACCTGATCGTTCTGCTGGTGATTTCCGTGGCAATCTCCGCCTGCGCGTCCGGCGAGGGTTCGGCGTCCCTGATCGGCTCCTGGAAGTTAGTATCCTATGGCCCGGCCGACGCGCAAACCCCCGCGGTCGAGGGCGCGGAAGCCGGGCTGACCTTCAACGAGGATGGAACTGTAACCGGCGATTCCGGCTGCAATGGAATGGGTGGTAGTTATATCGTAGAAGGCGACCAGATCACTTTCAGCGAAGTCGTTGCGACATTGATGGCATGCGACGATTCCCGCATGTCGCAGGAAGATGCTGTCCAGCAGGTATTGACAGATACAGCCACCTTCAAGATCGAAGGCAATACCCTGACGCTCACGAATAACGCTATGATGCTTGTGCTGACTCGCTAAGGACGTGATTTAAATGAAGAAGCGACCGACGGTCGCTTCTTTTCATTCGGCCGCCAGCACGTGCCGCGCGATGACCAGCCTCTGGATCTCGCTGGTCCCTTCGCCGATGGTCATCAGGCGCGCATCCCGATAGATCCGTTCGACCGGATAGTTGCTCGAGTAGCCGTACCCGCCGTGGACCTGGATGGCGTTCCGGCAGACGCGCTCCGCCATCTCGGTGGCGAACATCTTGGCCATGGCAGCTTCCTTGTTGTGCGGACGTCCGTTTTCCTTGAGCCAGGCAGCTTTGTAAAGCAGGGTACGCGCGGCCTCGATCTCGGTTGCGGCGTCTGCCAGCATCCATTGGATGGCCTGTTGCTCGGCGATTGCCTTCCCGAAGGCTTTGCGCTCTCTTGCGTAAGCGACCGCGTATTCGAATGCAGCCTGGGCCAGCCCGATCGTGATCGCGCCGATCCCGATCCGCCCGCCGTCGAGAGTTGCCAGGGTCTGGTGTAATCCTTTCCCTTCTTCGCCGATCAGGTTCTCCAGCGGAACACGAACATCCGCGTAGGTTACCTCATGGGTGGGGGAGCCGTGCAGGCCCATCTTCTTTTCGGCAGGGCCGATCGTGAGCCCGGGGGAATCGGTCGGGACGAGGATCTGGCTCAGGGAACGGGAGCCGCCGGCCGGGTCGGTGCGAACAAGGGTAATGATATATTCCGCGATGGACGCGTTCGTACACCACATCTTGGTCCCATTGATAACCCACTCGTTCCCATTTTTCACGGCTTTGGTGATGACACCGCCCTGCAGATCGGAACCGGCTCCCGGCTCGGTCAGTGCGAGCGCGGCCAGCTTATTCTGTCCGCTGGCGACGCGCGGCAGCCACTTCTGCTTGAGCTCTTCGCTTCCATACAAAACAATCGGGGTGGTGCCAAGCCCGTTGTGCGCGGCAATGGCCAGGGCGGTCGAGCCGCAGCCCCAGCCAAGCTCTTCCAGCGCGATCGCCGCGCTGACGGCGTCCACGCCCGCGCCGCCGTATTCCTCCGGGATGTTCAAGCCGAGCAGACCCAGCGGACCCATTTTGCGGGCCGCCGTCCAGTTGAACTCGCTGGTTACATCCACTTCCCGGGCTTTGGGCTGTACTTCTTTCGCGACGAAATCGTGAACGGTTTTTTGCCAGATCTTCTGTTCGTCGGTTAAATCGAAATTCATCCTCTCTCTCCTTTTGCGAATTGGCTAAAGTATATCCCGGTTAGGTCGTAAATACACGTAAATTCCCATCCTCCGATTCAACGACGCGCAGCCTGCGCAGGTCGGCTGCCGCCGGACCTTTGAGAACGACCCCGTTCAGGTCGTAACGCGAACTATGGCACGGACATTCAAACCCAAAGTTGCGCTGTTCGACCGCGCAGCCCAGGTGACTGCACGTCAGGCTGATGGCCCGCAGACCATCTTCGTCGTGGATGATGAGCGCGGGAATGTAGGCAAGCACGGTCCGGCTGTTGCTGGGATAGTCGACCGCCGCTCCGATATCGAACTCGCTTTGCGGGGTGGGATCGGCTTGATAACTCAAATAACGGATCAACCCGCCGATGCCAAGCAAGCCAGACAGCGCCAGCAGCGAGTTGGTGGAAAGTTTCAGGAAGTCACGTCTGGATATGTTTTTCATATTTGGGCGGTCGGTGTGATGGATAAAATGGTCAGGATGATTAGAATCAGTGTGGCCGCGATCACAATAATCTGAGCGATGCGGTTCCCGCGCGGAAACCAGCCTCCCAGCTCATTGTCGCCAGTCTGCGGGAGGACGTAGGGCAGGAGTCCCAAAATCAGCAGCAGGATGATCGGCGAGGCAACACCCCAGAAGAACGGATCTCCTATCTTTAGAAGCTGCTGGACCCACAGGAAGAACCAGGGCGCGCGGGCATTCTCGATGTCGACAGCGGCCTGGGTGATGGGACGCTCGATCGGCGCAGGAAAAAAGGTGGAGACAAACAGCAGGAACACCCCGGCAATCAGCATCACCAGCACTTCGCGCCGCACGAGGTCAAAACGTGAGATGCGGACGTTATCCTTGCGCTGATCCGGCGGGGGCACAGCAACCCCTCCGTCCCGGCGGACGCGGAAGATGTGCCACCCGCCCAGGACGATCATCACGATGGTCAGCACGAAGATGTGCCAGGTGTAGAACCTTTCGAGGGAGGATAGTCCCGGCTCGGGCCCGCCGACGACAAGCTGATAAAGCCAGTCGCCGATCCAGGGCACGGTCTTGAGCAGATTGGTGCCGACGATCAACGCCCAGCGGATGCCTTCATCCCAGCGCAGGACGTACCC
>JBAVVF010000509.1:0-3083 GCA_049697155.1 Anaerolineales bacterium | reverse complement strand
CAATAAAGGTGCAGAAAAAACAGCACCGCTTCCCCAGCGAACAAGACCCTGCCAGGCATATATTTCTATAAGACGCGTTATGTACTGCCTCTCCCAGTTTTTCACTCCAAGCTCCCGATAATATGTGATTGTCAACGTAGCAAAGCCGAGCGGATTATTCTCACAGCTTCTTATTAAGTTCATATCTATCACTCGCCAGCTTCGCCAATCCAACGGTTCACTCCATGTTTCCAGACTCAAAGCATTGGCTATTTTCAAGTAGTCTGATTGAGTCCAGGCGACGGAATCGTAGTAAGGTTCTTCGCGATCCGGGTTGCCAAAAAATGGCACCAATACATTCGTTTCTCCCCGATTCAGGGCGCCAAGAATCGTTTCAGGGTCAATCTCGTAATAGCCACTCTCACGATAGACACTGAAGTACGCAGGAGACCCACTATAGTTTTCCTCGAAGAGAAAAAGCAAGGCCTGAATTACAAGAAGTCCAAGGATAACGAACGAGGGAAAAGCTGCTAATATCAGAAAGGCTGATCGTTTGTTCATTGTATCTTCCGTTTATGAATTGTAAAACCAAACTCGACAATTGCGGGTAAAATGCTTCCCATGCGAACCGTATTTTGGGAAGATAACCAGCTCAAGATGATCGACCAGCGCATTTTGCCTGGTCGTTTTGAGGTTGTTGCGTACAAGGATCATGCCGCGGTGGCGCGGGCCATCAGGGATATGGTCGTGCGCGGCGCGCCGGCCATCGGTGCTGCGGCGGCCTTCGGGCTGGCGCTGGCGGGCTATGAATCCAGGGCAAGCTCAAGTAGTGACCTTATCGATGATTTACAGGCTGCATCGGCTACGCTGAAAGCCGCCCGCCCGACGGCGGTGAACCTGGCCTGGGCGGTCGATAAGGTGATGTGGGTGGCGGAAAAGCTGAAGGACCAAAAAACCCCCGACGAGCTGCGCCGGCTGGTCCTGAATGCCGCCCAGCGTATCGCGGACGATGACGTGGAGATCAACAAACGGATGGCGGAGCACGGCGCGGCCCTGATCGAGGATGGCGACACGATCATCCATCACTGCAACACCGGCGCGCTGGCGACGGTCGATTGGGGGACTGCGCTTGGCGTGATCCGCACGGCCCACGAGCAGGGCAAGCACATCCACGTGCTGGTGGACGAGACCCGCCCGCGCCTGCAGGGCGCGCGTCTCACAGCCTGGGAGCTCGACCAGTACGGCATCCCCTACGAGATCATCACTGACAACATGGCGGGGTATTTCCTCCGGGCGGGGAAGGCCCAGAAGGTCCTTTTCGGCGCGGACCGGGTCGCGGCCAACGGCGATGTCGCCAACAAGATCGGAACCTACATGCTGGCCCTGGCTGCCCACGACAACGGCGTGCCGGTCTATCCGGTCGTCCCGACTTCGACGGTGGATCTTTCGCTCGAGCACGGCGGCCTGATCCCGATCGAAGAGCGCGACCCGCAGGAAGTACTGGGAATCCAGCTCAACGGGGAACGCGTCGCGCCGGTCGAGGCGGAAGCCCGCAACATCGCGTTCGATGTCACGCCGAACCGCCTGATCACTGCCATTGTGACTGAGAATGGCCTGATCTATCCGCCGTTCGACGTCAATTTGAAGAAGACAGTTCTGGGTTAATCTAACCTTTGCGAAGGTTTGCATCTTTCACCTGGTTCTGCTGACAAGGGAAAATCATGTTTCTATCTCAAGAGCTTCCACCCACGCGTTATGACCTGCGTTTCTCCGTTGCGGGGATTCCGGTGCGCGTGCACCCGCTGTTCTGGCTGATCGCACTCCTGTTCGGTTCTTCCGGCAGCCTTGTTCTGATTCCCATCTGGATCCTGGTCATTTTTGTGTCGATCCTCGTGCATGAGCTGGGACACGCGCTGGCCTTCCGCCGTTACGGCCAGAGGTCACGCATTCTGCTTCATTTTGCGGGCGGACTGACCATCCCGGAACCTGTCTCCTGGGGGGGCGGGTACGCAAATGTCGGCCTGACGGCCAACCAGCAGATCTTTATCTCGCTGGCCGGGCCCGGCGCAGGATTCCTGTTCGCTGCGCTCCTGATCGCAATTGTCCTCGTTACGGGAGGCTCTGTCAGCACCTTCTGGCTGTTGGGATTTATTCCCATCCTGAATGCTGGGATGCCACTGGGCGGTCCATTCCTGGCTGCTGTCGTAACGATGCTGTTGGGAGTGAACATCTTCTGGGGAGTGATCAACCTTATGCCCGTCCATCCGCTGGACGGCGGCAGCGTTGCGCGCAACGTGGCCGTTCAGGTTGACCCAATCGACGGGATCCGCAAATCGCTGTGGCTTTCTGTGGTTGCAGGAGCAATTGCCGCCCTGGTGGGCCTGCTCTTCCTGCGCAGTCTTTTTCTGGCACTCCTGTTCGGACTCCTCGCGTTTCAGAGCTATCAGGCCTTGCAGCATCGTTATTGATATTGCCTTCAATTTCTAGACAATCCAGTTATGACATGATAAACTTTTGCGGCTGAAATTGGCGTGGCGCGTCAGCGCCACGCCTTTTCCTGCGGATACCACCTGCTTCTTTCGCCGTCCTCGGCGAAATGCTGAACGCCGGGGACGACGTTCAGAGCATGAGGAACAATGAACATTCTTATCACCGGCTCTGTTGCTTACGATTATTTGATGACCTTTCCAGGTCATTTCAAGGAAGTCATCCTTCCGGAACGACTGGCCTCCATCAGCCTTTCGTTCCTGGTCGACTCCATGTCGAAACAGCGCGGCGGCGTCGCGCCAAACATTGCCTACACCATGGCCCTGCTCGGCGAACGGCCGCGGGTCATGGCAACCGTGGGGGAGGACTTCGATGATTATCGCGCCTGGCTCGAAGCAAAGGGTGTGGATACCTCCCTGATGTGTGTGATTTCCAACGTGTTCACGGCTTCGTTCTTCGCCACGACGGATCTTGTTTCCGCACAGATCGCCTCTTTCTACCCCGGCGCGATGGGCTACGCCGCGACCCAGTCGCTCAAAGACCTGACGAGCCGGCCTGATCTGGTCGTTGTCTCGCCGAACGCCCCGGACGCCATGATGAAGTTTCCGGCCGAATGC
>JBAVVF010000508.1:0-5260 GCA_049697155.1 Anaerolineales bacterium | reverse complement strand
CGTATGCATGACGTTTGTCAGGCCGTTGAAGTGGGTGACCTTGCCAGGATCGACGTGCATGTCATGGATTAGTTTGAGTGCTTCCTGGGACTGCATCCCGCCGATGATCGAGGCGATCGTCGGTGTCGTGGGAACCTTCCCAAGCAGGACATTCTGGCGGGCGAGCAGCTGGCAGGAGTAGCGCAGGGACAGATCCCGCAGAGCCTGTTCAGTCAGGGTGCATTCGTAGCAGGCGCCCTCGCCCGGCTTGAATACACGCATCAATCCAAGCAGCTCCTGGATCGCGCCATCCACCCAGGGTTTGTTCATCCAGTAGCAAAAGCGGTTGACCGCCAGACGAGCCTCGCGGTTATCCAGGCAGCCGATAATGGCATCCATGCGGCGGATGATCCCCAGCCCAAGACCGGTGGTCACGTCCGCATTCAGATACTGGATATGGACGTTCGGGTTGATGGATTTCGCCCTTGCCGCAACCACTTCCGCTTTGCCGCGATTGTTGTCACCTTCGCGGAACAATACGGAGCGGCTGAGGTTGGCAGCCTCGATCTTGTCAAAATCGATGATAAAGATGTTGCCCACGCCCATCAGAGCCAGGTTCTTGATCACTTCGTTGCCGAGCGCGCCGGCCCCGATCACAAGGACCTTGGCCTGCTGGACTTTCTCGCGCTCCCACCACGAGATGAACTCGAAGGTGCCGAGCCGGTCCGTCTGCAGATTGGGGATGTGGATGGGCTTCTCGGGCGCGACCGGGATGCGGCGCGGCCCCGTCAGCGGTTCGTTCGTCGCCGAACGAGGGGACTGACTCCCCGTCTCGCCCCGGGCCAGTTCCTTGGCCTGGGCGATGTTCGACTCGTCGATCTTGCGCGCGAACCAGCCCACGTTCGGTCGCGACTCGATCAAATTGTTCTCTTCCATGGCTTTTAGCGCCTCTCGCAGGGTCGCGCGACTGATTCCCAGCTGATTCATCAGTTCGCGCTCTGGCGGAAGCTGTGCTCCCTGCGCCAGGCTGCCGTCCAACAAGGAGGCTGCCAGCTTGCCAGCCGCCGTTTCTGCCAGGGTTTTGTGGGAAATTTTTTCTATTTTCATAGTTATCTCGTGGTATGGTGGTCAGACCAGATTGCGCCATTATAGGGACTCTCCGGCCGGGAGTCAACCCCCTCCAATGAGAAATTGGTACTATCCGCCCACTTAACGAAAAAGACGGTCTTTGAAAGACCGTCTTTTTGCGAGTTTCAAGCTGATTAGACGAGTTCGATCGACGCGCCGGCTTCTTCGAGCCTCTTCTTGGCTTCCATGGCAGCGTCCTTGCCAACACCGGTCAGAACCTTGCCGCCGGCCGTTTCAGCCAGAGTCTTGGCTTCGCCGAGACCCAGGCTGGTCAGCTGGCGGATGACCTTGATAACGTCGATCTTCTTGGCGCCGGCATCCTTGATGACCACGTCGAATTCAGTCTTCTCTTCGACGGGTTCAGCCGCGGCAGCAGCGCCGGGCATGGCAGCCATCGCTACCGGCGCGGCGGCGGAAACGCCCCACTTCTCTTCCAGTTTCTTTACCAGTTCAGCCGCCTCGAGGACGGACAGTGTGGAAAGTTGGTCCACAATTTGATCGAGATTTCCAGCCATTGTATAGTTACTCCTGACTAACTGAGATAATTTTTGAGTTTGATTGCGTAATATGCAAGCCGACTACGCCGCGGCAGCGGCTTTCTCTGAGAAAGCCTTGAAGACAGCAGCCAAACCGCGGGCGGGTTCGGCAATCGTGCGGACCAGTTTGCCGGCCGGGGCCTGCAGGACGCCGAGCAGCTGGGCCCGGACGACAGGCAGCGGCGGCATATCAGCCAGCGCCTTGACCTGGGCGGCACTCAAAGCCTGGCCGCTCATGAATCCGCCTTTTACTTTCACGAATTCACTGCCTTTTGTGGCCTCGGTCAGGGCCTTGGCGGTCAGAGCGGGATCAGTGAAGGCAAAAGAGACGGCCGTACTCTTTACCAGATAATCAATCGGGAACTGCATTCCACTATCTGCAAAGGCACGCCGCGCCAGTGTATTCTTCACGATGTGGAACTCGCCGCCTGATTCGCGGACCTTGGCACGAATGTTATCCAGATCTTTCATCTTCACGCCGGTATATTCCACAAGGATCACTGCCTGACTGCGCTTCATCCAGTCTGCATACTGAGCCAGAGCCTCGTCTTTACGTTCTTTTGTTATTGCCAAAGGACATTCACCTCCTTTCAATCAAAAAGTCTTTGCCACTTGACAGGCAAAGACTTTAGGCAAACCCCAAAAGGAGGGGTAATATGCTTGGGTCCTCACCTGAGCAGGAGATTAAGTGGCGCCGGAGCGCCACACCCGCCTTCATTGGCGAAGTGGCTTGCAGGAACTACCGAGCTATTTTACTCGATTCCTTCCAATTTGAAAGTGTCGCTGGGATTCACTTTGATCCCAGGACCCATCGTCGTGGTCAGGGTAATACGTTTGATGTACTCGCCTTTCGCACCGGAAGGGCGTGCTTTGTGGACCGCATCCATCAGCGCTGCGAAGTTGTCGAGGAGCTGATCCGCGGCAAACGAGGCCTTGCCGACCGAGACGTGGATATTGGCGGTCTTATCGAGGCGGAACTCGACACGCCCAGCCTTTGCTTCCTTGATCGCCCGGGGCAGGTCATTCGCAGCGACGACGGTCCCGGCCTTTGGATTCGGCATCAGCCCGCGCGGACCGAGCACGCGTCCCAGGCGACCGACCTTACCCATCGCATCGGGTGTCGCGATGGCAACATCGAAATCCAGCATGCCGCCTTCGATCTTCTTCAGCGTTTCATCGTCATCCGCCACGAGGTCAGCTCCCGCAGAACGGGCCGCGGCCGCGCCTTCGCCCTGGGCGAAGACCAGCACCCGGACCGTCTTGCCCAGACCGTGCGGCAAAACGACCACGTCACGCACCTGCTGGTCCGCCTGACGCGGATCGAGGGCCGTGCGCATGTGAACTTCCACTGTCGAATCGAACTTGGTGATGGTTGTTTCCTTGGCGAGAGCTACTGCCTCGCGCGGGGAATATTCCTTGTTCAGATCCACCTTAGCCAGAGCGGCTTTGTATTTCTTTCCGTGTTTAGCCATTTTATCCTCCGTGGTACAGGCGTGACACTCGCGTGACACTCCCACAGTTTAATTAGTCAATAACGGTAATGCCCATGGAACGGGCGGTACCTTCAACCTGTTTGATCGCGCCTTCAAGATTGATGGCGTTCAGATCCTTCATCTTGATCTCGGCGATTTCTTTCACCTGGGCCCGGGTCACCTTACCGACCTTTTCCTTGTTCGGCACGCCGGAACCCTTCTCGACCTTGGCAGCCTTCCGCAGCAGCACAGCCGCAGGAGGGGTCTTCAGGACGAACGTGAAGGAACCATCGGTAAACACCGTGATCTCTGCCGGGAGGACCTCGCCCTGACGATTCGACGTGCGGGCATTGTACTCCTTACAGAAGGCCATGATGTTGATACCATGACCAGCCAGCGCAGGACCCACCGGGGGCGCCGGGTTGGCTTTTCCAGCTTCCAGCTGGAGACGAACGATTGCCTTAAACTTCTTTGCCATTTTTACTCCTTTGTGGTTTTGGCGTGGCGGTTTGGGCGCCACTCCCACCAAATCAGTGATCAGTCATCAGAGCAGACGAAGGCCACTGCTAACTGGTATTACGCTTTTTCTACCTGCAGGAAATCCAGCTCCACGGGCGTCTCGCGCCCAAAGAACGAAACCATGACACGGACCTTGGTCCGTTCCATATCGATCTCAGAAACAACGCCGCGAAAGTCATTGAACGGGCCATCGACGATACGAACGCGCTCGCCCACCTTGAACGTGACCTTGACGGTCGGCGCCTCGGCTTCCATGCGCTTGACGATCTGCGCGACTTCCTCCGGGCGCAGCGGCGTGGGATTGTTGCCCATCCCCACGAAGCCGGTCACGCCCGGCGTGTTGCGCACCACATACCATGACTCTTCGGTCAAAGCCATGTTGACCAGCACGTAACCGGGGAAAATGTGGCGCTCGACGGTGCGGCGCTTGCCGTCCTTGACTTCGATCTCCTCCTGGGTGGGGATGACGACGTCGAAGATCCGGTCCTTCATGCCCATGGTCTCGATACGCTGTTCGAGGTTATGACGCACCTTGTTCTCATAGCCCGAATAGCAATGGATGACGTACCAGGCCGGTCCATCCGTCGGCTCGGGGGAAGGCAGTTCATCGGACGATGAGACAGGCAGGCTTTCGATCGCAGGCACGTCTTCTATATCATCATCTACTTCATCCACCGCAGCAGAATCATCAGACGCTAGGGGCGCTTCGCTTGTAGGAACGTCAATAGATTCGGCTTCGCCCAGGGTGGCTGTGTCCGAATCAGATAACGGAGATTCGATCGGGGCATCCTGCGATTCCTCGACTTCATCTTCCATTTGATCACGTTCAAATTGATCTTGCGGTTCCTGCAAAGCCATTGGACCTCAAATTTCTCTTACGCCAAACCCAGGATCAGATTGAGAAGTCCACGGGCGGCTCCATCGGTCAGACCCAGAATAATACCCATGACAACCATAACCGCCAGAACCAGCTTGGTTAATTGCCATGCTTCGGGCCAGGTGGGCCAGGTTACTTTGCGAAGTTCGCCCAGGGTCTCACGGAAGAACGACTGGATTGCATTGGGTTTCTTGCCTTTTTCCTTCTCAGCCAAGGTCGACTCCTTCGATACTTTCTTACGGCTAAAACGCCGCCCAACATCCGGCGGCGTTGCCGTCTTTACAGGCCAGGCAGGACTTGAACCCACAACCGCTCGTTTTGGAGACGAGTGCTCTACCAATTGAGCTACTGGCCTAAAGGGTGTCAGGTTCTTTATGCCGGGTATAAGGTTACAACTTGACACCTGACACTGGGAACTTGGCACTCTAATCTACTTCGTTTCGCGATGCGCGGTATGCTTCTTGCAGCGCGGACAATACTTGCTGAACTCGAGACGATTCGGGTCGTTACGCCGGTTCTTCTCGGTTGTGTAATTTCGCTCCTTGCAATCATTGCACTGAAGTGTAATGACCGGGCGAACATCTTTCTTCTTGGATGCCATTCTTACGTACCAACTTTCTCTTATTCAATAATTTTCGTAACGACGCCCGCGCCGACGGTCAGGCCGCCTTCACGGATGGCGAACTTCGAGCCCTGCTCCAGGGCCACCGGCACGATCAGCTCCACGGTCAGGTTGACGTCATCCCCCG
>JBAVVF010000507.1:0-1831 GCA_049697155.1 Anaerolineales bacterium | reverse complement strand
CTTCTTTTTTCCTTACAGGCTACGCAACCGTGATGCTCTTGTCCATATACACATCCTGAATGGTATTCAGGAGCTTCACACCTTCGGCCATCGGGCGCTGGAACGCCTTGCGGCCGGAGATGAGTCCCATGCCGCCGGCGCGCTTGTTGACGACCGCGGTCGCGGCTGCTTCGGCGAAGTCGTTCTCGCCGGAGGCGCCGCCGCTGTTGATCAGACCGATGCGGCCCATGTAGCAGTTCGCCACCTGGTAGCGGCACAGATCGACCGGGTGATCGCTGGTCAGTTCGCTGTAGATGCGCTTGTCCAGCTTGCCGTACGAGCTGTTGCCCGTGTTCAGCGCCAGGAAGCCGCCGTTGTTTTCGGGAAGCTTCTGCTTGATGATATCGGCCTGGATCGTGACGCCCAGGTGATTGGCCTGCCCGGTCAGGTCGGCTGAGACGTGGTAGTCCTTGTCGGCTTTGAAGGCTTTGTTCCGCAGGTAGCACCACAGGACGGTCGCCATGCCAAGTTCATGCGCCAGCGCGAAGGCTTCGGCGATCTCGATCAGCTGGCGATGTGAATCGTCGGAACCGAAGTAGATCGTTGCGCCGACGGCCGCGGCGCCCATGTTGTAGGCCTGCTCGACCGTGCCGAACATGATCTGTTCGAAGCTGTTCGGGTACGTAACCAGTTCGTTGTGGTTGAGCTTGACCAGGAACGGGATTTTGTGTGCGTACTTGCGCGCAACGACTCCCAGCACACCGAACGTGGACGCCACGGCATTGCAGCCGCCTTCGATCGCCAGCCTGACGATGTTTTCGGGATCAAAGTAATCCGGGTTCTTGGCAAAGCTCGCCCCGCCCGAGTGCTCGATGCCCTGATCCACCGGCAGGATGGAAAGGTAACCTGTGCCGGCCAGCCGTCCATGGTTGTACATCCAGGCCAGGTTGCCAAGCACGCGATTGTTGCGGTCGGACTGCATGAACACACGGTCGACGAAGTCGGGACCGGGTAGCTGCAATCTTTCCTTGGGAATTTTGGGCGAGCTGAAGCCAAGCAGAGACTCGGCTTTATCGCCCAGTAAGGATTGGATATCGTGCTTCGTTGTGGTTGCCATTATGTTCCTCCTTGCCCGGCTGCGCATGCAGCCCATGCCGGGCAGTTTAATTTCTTCCTCGGGAAACGAGGTAAGTTTACATGGGTTTTTCCGGCCGGGAGTGGCTCCGCCAGGAAAAGGTTTTCTTGATTATAACCCTCATCTGAGGCTATAATGGAACCGTGCGACCTATTCCGCAAGGACACGTATACCATCGCAGGAGGCACGAATGGACGAATTCTTTCAGAAAATCATGAGCCAGCAGGACCCGTTCAAGAAACTGGCGTCACACATCCCGGGGTTTGGAGGGTACGTCGAACGACAGAACCGCCGCGACGCCGATAAGGTCCTGCGCGATACCGTTGCCCGACGTTTCGATGAGCAGTGGAAGCGGGCCTCACAGCTGCAGGTCGATATGGTCAGCAGCGGCATGATCGAGTACGTGGATGATATGGAGAAGGCCGCCCTGCAGCTGCGCACCTTCATCGACAAGATCAGCACCGCGCCGCGCGGCTATTCCGGGCTGTTCGATGCGGTCAAGATCAACGAGAAGGAGCTCGAGGCGATCTACCAGTACGACGCCGCGTTCTTCGATCTGGCCGAACAGGTGGGGCGCGCCCTCGACAACGTCGAGGCGAGCCTCGGCGATGAAGCCGCCCTGCCGGCCGCCATCCGCAATGTCACCTCCATCGCCAGAATGGCCGTGGAAACGTACAATCGCAGGATGGAAGTTGTCACTGGAGACGGAAAATAAAT
>JBAVVF010000506.1:0-6273 GCA_049697155.1 Anaerolineales bacterium | reverse complement strand
GCACTCCTGTTTGCAGTTTCTCCAATATTTACACAACAATTCATTTCCGTCGCTTACAACCAGCACTGGATCTGTTACTTCCTTTATTTTTGCTCTGTTTACTTTATGCTCAGGGCACAGGGGGGCGGGCGATACTTTTACTTGTTTACAGCTCTCGCAATTTTGATGAGCCTTTTGCAACTGCTGAGCATGGAATATTTTCTGGGCCTGGAGTTGCTGCGGCCCTTCATTCTCTGGATGTACTATCGCGCGAAAGAACCGGACTCATCTGCTGGCGCGCTTGCCAGGCGCGTTGCCGGCTCCGCCTGGATGTATGGGCTGGTGTTGATAGGTTTTCTTATCTGGCGGCTATTGTTCCTGCGCCTGGCAGTTGCCGATCCGAACCGCCCCAAGCTTCTCCAAAAATTGTTGAGTACGCCGGTGCAGGGCCTGGTTGACCTTGCCCAGAAGATTATTCAGGATTTCACGTACTTAATTACATCCTGGCTTGTCGCGCTCAAACCTGCCGATATTGACTTGCAGCGACCTTTTTCTCTGGCTGCCCTGGCGATTGCAGTTTTCGGCACAGTCTTTTTTGCGATGGTGGTCAGCCGTTATAGACCTCTGGAGACGAAAGAGAATGGAGGCACCTGGCACCTACAGGCAATGCTCCTTTGCGTACTGGCGATCCTGCTCGGCACTTTGCCCGTCTGGTTGATTGGCCGCCAGATCAGTGTGGGTGCGCTTGGAGCGCGATTTAGCCTGGCAGCCCTGTTTGGAGTAAGCCTGCTGTTCGTTGGGTTTTTGGAGTGGCTTTCCCCTAGGAGCAAGGCAAAGTTCACTGTGGTCTGTTTGCTGATCGGTGTGGCGATCCATACCAATCTCCATACTGCCAAAGCATATCAGGCGTCCTGGGAAAAACAACGGACTTTTTACTGGCAGTTGTTCTGGCGCGCGCCATATATTCCACCTGATACTGCCTTTATCTCAAGTGGTGAGATATTCCCATTCGTGGGACTTTACTCTTCATCCATGGGTATCAGCCTGTTGTATCCTCCTGTGGAACATCCCAGGAACATGCCCTACTGGTTCTTTTCGTACGTGGAAGGGTTATTTAGATTTCCAGAGGAGCTTGTCACGGGCATGGTCCTGGAGGAGGGTATCCGCAATTATTCCTTCTCCGGTGACAGCCAGAACTCGATCGTTCTGGATTTTGCGCCCGAACATAATCGTTGCCTGCAGCTTGTCTCGCGGCGCGATGACGACGACCGGGATTTACCGGGGTCCATACAGCGCCTGGCGCCCATCTCGAACCTTGGGCGGATCCAGCAGGCGCCCCTGAATAACTGGAGCCCGCCGGCAGGTATTTTTGGTCCGGAGCCGGAGCACACCTGGTGTTACTACTTTGAAAAGGCTGACCTGGCGTACCAGTATGGAGATTGGTATGAAGTCATCCGCCTGATGGAAGCAGCAGAATCGCAGGGATTTAGCCCCACCGACATGAAGGAATTTCTGCCTTTGCTGGAGGCATATCTGCAGACAGGCGATGTGGAGGCGGCGACTTCATTATCTGTGGAAATGAAGCACCTTTCAGATAAAGTGGACGACCGGGTCTGCCATATCTGGTTTGATGCCGCGCAAGCGCATCAGGATCCTGAATTTGTTCCTGCGCTTGAGAAGATTCGCAAACGATACAACTGCTTTGATTAGGGAGACATTTCAGATTTCTGAATCGTTTAACTTCCTGGTTCCATCTTCCGTTACGATGTGATCAGGAGCAGCCCGCCAGATTCAGCCAGATGGATGGCTGTGTTTTCTGCGCGATCGCCTGTAGTTAGACCAAACAGTTTCCCGGAGTTCTCCAACTGGAATTCCTTTTCCTGATCATCGAAATTCAGCAGTACAAAGATCCTTTTGCCTTCCAGCATTCTGGCATAGCCAAGCACTCCTTTCGGCAGGTTTTCCAATAGTTCAAGCCCACCTTCCTGAAGGCATTCTTCCTGGCGGCGGATCTTTAGCAGCGCGCGGACGGTGTTGAGCAGCGAGTCCGCTTCCGCCTGCTGCTTTTCGACGTTGACTGCAGGATAGTTTCCGTGTACCGGCAGCCACGTCGTTGGCGCGGACGAAAAGCCGGAATTGCGAGTCCCATCCCACTGCATGGGCGTGCGGACCTCGTCGCGGTTGAGGAGCGTGCCGAGCATATCGAAAACGAAGCGCGGCGCGAATGTGAACCTGTGCGGAATCGGATCGAGCGCAGTGGCAAACGGGAACTTCGAGTCGGTCATGCCGATCTCTTCGCCGTAGTACAGGCAGGGCGCGCCGCGCACCGTGAGCTGGAACATGGCCAGAAGCTTTGCCTTGCGACCCCGTTCGCTTCGTTTGCCTTTTGGTGATGCGAACGGGGTGCGAAGGTCATTCCCGAGCCTGTACATGCTGCGATGTTTGTCGTGGTTGCTGAACACATAGACGGGCATAAAAGGTTCGGGATAGTGTCGTTCCATCTCACGGACCAGGCGGCGGAAATAGTCGGCCGTGAACTTGAAATTCATCATCTCGAAATCGAAGACCAGGGTCAGACCATCGTTCGTTGCCTCCCCCAGGAATTTACGGATGACCTTTCGGCCTCCGGTCACCTCGCCGACGGAAAGCCTGTCCCCGAATTCGTCGCACACACTTCGAAACTCCCGGGCGAAGGCGAAGTTCTCCGGCTGGTTGATGGTGTGTTTGGGTTCCTGGAAGAAGCTGGCCGGGTTTTCATCGGTCGGCACCAGGCTGAACGAGAAGGGATTGTCACGGAAGTCGGCGTCCTTGTAGATGACGTTGAAGATATCCAGGCGGAAGCCGTCCACACCCTTGGCCAGCCAGAAGCGGACGATATCGAACATAGCCCGCTTGACTTCGGGGTTGCGATAGTTCAGGTCGGGCTGGAAGGGCAGGAAGCTGGACCAGTAATACTGTCCGCGTTCTTCGGCGTAGTGCCAGCCGCTGCCGCCGATCATGCTGTACCAGTTGTTCGGTTTGTCGCGCCAGATATACCAGTCTGCTTTGGGGTTGTCCCGCGACGAGCGCGACTCCCTGAACCAGGGATGCTCTTCCGAGGTATGGTTCATCACCATGTCGAAGACGATCTTCATGCCGCGCTGGTGAACTTCTTCGATTAGCTGCAGCGCGTCGCTCAGCGTCCCGTATTCGGGAGCGATGTCGGTATAGTCTGAGATGTCGTAGCCAAAATCCGCCTGCGGTGAGCAGAAGAACGGCGAGATCCAGATGGTTTCGAATCCGAGCTCGTGGATGTAATCCAGCTTTTGAATGATGCCCTGCAGGTCGCCGATCCCGTCGGCGTTGCTGTCGTAGAACGAGCGCGGGTAGATTTGATAGATGGTCGTTTTGTGATACCAGGGGAGGAATGTCATGGAGGCCTTCTTGGGTTTAGGATACGCGGATCGTCGTTTTATCTACCTGACCATCGAGCTTGACCTTCGTGGATGGATTGCCGGCCAAAGCGACGCTCCATGCCTTTGCCGGTCCGCGTCTTCGGATGTGAATGTCCTGTCCCTGGCGCGTGACCTCGAAGGTTGTTTCGATCTTTCCGTCCAGAGAAGGGATTTCGACACTTATCGTTTTGCCATCTTCGAGATGGTAGATTTGCAGGGTCAAATCTTCACTATAGTCATAGTCAGGCTTGTCGCTGTGACTGCCGGCAGGAATGACGGAGTTGGGGCGTACCAACAGCGGCAGACTTAGGAAATCGTGCGTCTCCCGGGCCCAGCGCGGACCTTCGATCACGTCTCCGCTCAGGAAATGCGTCCATTTGCCCGCGGGCACATAGTAGTTCACACTTCCATCATGGCTGAACACCGGCGCGACCAGCAGTGAGTCGCCGAGCATATACTGCCGGTCCAGATAGTCGCAGGCAGGATCGTCCGGGAATTCGAGCGTCATCGCCCGCAGCATCGGCGTTCCTTGCTTGTGAGCCTGGGCCGCGGCCCGGTAAAGATAGGGCATCAAAGTACATTTGAGCTTCGTAAACTTCGAGAGGACCGCCACGGCTTCCTCATCATAGTTCCAGGGCACCCGGTAGGAATTGCTGCCATGCAGGCGGCTGTGCGAGGAAAGAAGGCCGAAGGCGATCCAGCGCTTGTAGACGTCCGCGCTGGCGGTGTTCTCGAACCCGCCGATGTCGTGGCTCCAGAACCCAAAGCCGGATAGTCCCAGCGAAAGGCCGCCGCGCAGGCTTTCGGCCATCGACTCGAAGGTCGCGGTCGAATCGCCGCCCCAGTGGACGGGAAACTGCTGTCCGCCGGTCGTCGCTGAACGCGCGAAGACGAGCGCCTCGCCTTCGCCGCGCTCTTCACGCAGCAGGTCAAAGACGGTTTTGTTGTAAAGATAGGTGTAATAGTTATGCATCCTGAACGGATCGGATCCATCGTGATAGATCACATCCGTGGGAATGCGCTCGCCGAAGTCCGTCTTGAAGGCGTCCACGCCCATCCTGAGCAAAGCGCGTAACTTGTCGGCAAACCATTGGCAGGCCTCCGGATTCGTGAAATCCACGATGCCCATGCCGGCCTGCCACATGTCCCACTGCCAGATATCGCCATTCGGCCTTTTGAGCAGGAAACCTTTCTGAATACCTTCCTCGAAGAGGGTGGAGCGCTGGGCAATGTAGGGATTGATCCAGACGCAGATGCGGAGGGCGCGGCTCTTCAACCGGCGCAGCATCCCCTGCGGGTCGGGGAAGGCCCGCGCGTCCCACTGCAGGTCGGTCCAGTGGAATTCCTTCATCCAGAAGCAGTCGAAGTGAAAGACGTGCAGCGGAATGTCGCGCGCGGCCATTTCATCGATGAAGCCGGTGACGGTCTTTTCATCGTAGTCGGTCGTGAAGGAGGTGGAGAGCCACAGGCCAAACGACCAGGCCGGCGGCAGGGCTGGACGGCCCGTCAGCGCGGTGTAGCGCTCGAGGATCTGCTTCGGCGTGGGTCCGTAGATGACGAAATATTCCAGCGCTTCGCCCGGGACGCTGAACTGCACCCGCTCCACTTTTTCGGATGCCACCTCGAAGGAGACCTGCCCGGGATGGTTGACAAAGACCCCGTAGCCGCGATTCGTAAGGTAGAACGGGATGTTCTTGTAGGCCTGTTCGCTGCTGGTCCCGCCGTCCTGATTCCACATATCGACGACCTGCCCGTTTTTGACAAAGGCCGTGAAGCGTTCCCCCAGCCCGTAGACGCATTGGCCCACGCCCAGGTTGAGCTGCTCGTGCATGTAACGCCCGTCGGGTGTGTCCACGAACCCTGTGCTCCGCCAGCCGCTGGAGGTGAGGACTCGGTCCACGCCGATGAATTCCACCAGCCAGTCCTCCGTCTTGTGGATCCGTACGCTCAGATCGCCGCTGGCCAGGCTGGCACAGTCTGCCTGGTTCGAGATGGAAACCTGCGGGCTGGCCCCTCCGTAAAGTGTGAACTCCGGCTTGCGCGGGGCCGTACCTTTGTGATGCACCAGCTGGACGCGGATGACATTCTCGATTGGCGAGGAGAAGCGCGCGGTCAGCAAAGGCTGGTTGACCGTATGCCCGCGCTCCCGCAGTTTCCCGACCGGGGCATGGACGGTCAGCGCATCCTTTTCGAGGGTGACCTCGTGAACCTGTGCCGCGTAATGAGGTTTCATGCCCGGGCGCATTTCCCAGTATCCATCGGTGAATTTCATGGTGGTTTCCTTTCCATGGGGATGATACCTCAACCTGTCCTGAAATGTCCCGGCAGGTCTGCGCTCGATGGATTATGATTATGGCTCGAAAGGAGATTGATATGTCACGTCTGTCGAAAACTCTTGCCCTGACGGTTGCGGTGGTATTCGTGCTGGCCTGCAACGTCGTCACGCAGCCGTTCAGGGATGCCGAAAACCTGGCCGAGACTGCCCAATCCTTCGGAAGTGCTCTGCCGATGGAGACGCTCCAGGCCTTGTCCTCGGCGATCCCGGTCGAGACCCTCGAGGCGCTGCCTTCACTTGCGCCGTCGCTCGAAGCATTTGCCACCAACTTGCCGGATGTTGGCAACATCATGGATCCGCAGGGGACGCCGGTCTAGGAATGGAGGGGCATTCCCGTCATGCCGGAGGCAGCGGCCGGACAGGACTTCCCGGAAAACGATATCTACAGCTTCAGGATCGATGCCACTGCGGCGGAAATCGAAGATTTCTACAAGGAAAAGATGCCTGCCCTGGGCTGGAGCCAGCCGTTTGACGCCACGGCCCAGGGGGATGTGGGCATAGTGTTCTTCCAAAAAGGGAATAACG
>JBAVVF010000505.1:0-6134 GCA_049697155.1 Anaerolineales bacterium | reverse complement strand
TCTCGAGGTTTTCCAGCGCCGGGGACGGCGCTGGGAGCATGGCTGAAAGAATTGGCGATTTTGCATACACACTCTAGAGAGAGAGACTGGCTTGCGCCAGTCTCTTATGTTTTAGGTATTCACCGCTTTCATTTGCTGTGTCCGATAACGCTTGAGCCCTCTCCAGCCGACCAGCATCTTTTGCTCCTCATCGTACAGCCGCAGCGACAAGGACTTGAGGCTGGCTCTGATCGTCAGGGGCCGCACATGGAATAAAGGATTTTCGTAATAGCACCGGGGCAGGTTGTAGTTGGGGATCTTGGCGCTCAGGTGATGGATGTGATGAAAACCGATGTTCCCGCTGAACCACTGCAGGATGAGCGGCAGCTTGTAAAAGGAGCTGCCCTGCAAACCCGCCTTCACAAACTCCCAGCCTTCGTGGTTGTCCCAGTAGGTCGGGTCGAAGTTGTGCTGGACGTAGAAAAGCCAGATCCCGATCGTCGAGCTGATCATCAGGATCGGCAGCTGGATCAGCAGGTACGTCTTCCAGCCGATCAGCCAGCACATCAGGGCGATCGCGACCACCAGCGAGAAATTGGTCCACCAGACGCTGGCACGCTCGCGCTTTCCTTTGGCGAGCGGGATGCGCTGGGTGACCACGAAGACCAGCAGTGGTCCCACTCCCAGCAGGGCAAAGGGATTGCGCATGATGCGATAGGCAGTCTTCTTCCACCACGGCGCGGCGAGATACTCCCGGACGGTCATGGTGTAGACGTCGCCGGTGCCGCGCCGGTCGAGGTCACCTGCCGTGGCATGATGGATCGCATGGTCGTGCTTCCAGCGATAGTAGGGCGTAAAGTTCAGGAAACCGGTAATGCGCCCGAGGAAATCATTGGCCTGCTTCGATTTGAAGAACGATCCGTGCCCGCAGTCGTGGAAGATGATGAAGATCCGCATCAGGAAGCCCGCCGCCAGGACGGCCAGCCCAAGCGTGATCCAGTAGGAGATCTGCATACTCCAGATCATCAGGCCCCACAGCGTGAAATAGGGGATGAACGTATTTGCCACCTGCCAGAGGCTGCGGGCCAGGTCAGGCTTGGCATATTTGGCAACGATCGGCTGCCAGCGGAGCTGTTCCGCGTGCTGCGCTTGAGTAAGATTTGTGTCTATAGTCTGCCTTCCAATCTGTGATATGAGAAATTCATCCCCACTTACGAAATGGCTGCCTGAAAACCAAACCAATGTTTCCGGCAGCCAGCTTACGTTATAAGTATACATGGATTGTCGGATTTACGCATTAATAACGGGTTAAACATTCAGCGGCTCCCCCAATAGCTCTTCTTGCAGGTCAGGCTTTTCGAAGATCCCGCGCCAGCGGGGTAGCCTGACGATTACATGGATCCCGGCTTTCGGCCTGAATCGAACCGGTTCAATTCAGCGATCGAACTGGTTCGATTAGCGAGTCTAACCAGTTCGATTCCGGAATTAATTGGTTTAATCGGCGAGCCTAACGGTTAGATTCCGAAATTAATTGGTTTAATCGGCGAGTTAAACAGTTTGATTCCGGAATTAATTGGTTTAATTGGCGAGTCTAACCAGTTCGATTCCAGAATTAATTAGCTTTGACCGGCAAGTCAAAGCAGTTCGATTCCGGAATTCATTAGCTTTGACCGGTGAGTCACAGTATTTTAACGGGCTGATCGCGAAGCCTCTCGAAGGGGCAGCCTGCCCTACTTCCCGAGCGCGGTCGTTTCTTCGCGCGGATCAGCCCCTGCCAGCAATTCTCCACTTTCACCGATCATGATCGCTCCGACCGCGCCGAAGTCCTTGTCCCACTGCGGGTCTTGCTCGGGGGTATAGCCCAGGGCAGTGAGACCTTCGGCGGCGCTGGCGTAGAGGTCCGCTTCGAGGCGGATGTGCGCCGGATAGGACTCGTGCGGCGCGAACGACGACGGCCAGGCGATCGTGTAGAAGCGCGGCGCGCTGACAGCCTGCTGGACGTCCATGCCGAAGAGGTGCATGTTCAAAAAGACCTGCACGAGGGCCTGAGCCTGCATGTCTCCGCCCGGCGTGGAGAGCGCCATGTAGAACCTGTCATCCCTGAAGATGATGAGCGCGTGCGGCGTAATGCGCGGTCGCTTGCCCGGCTCCAGCGCACCGACATGCTCCGGGTCGAGGCGGAACTGGTTCATGCGGTTGCCGAGGTTCAGTCCCGTGCCGGGGATCATGGGGGTCTGTGGAAAGTCGGAGGGGGTCATCACGACCGCGTTGCCCTGCGCATCGACCACCACGAGCTGGCTGGTATCCTGGCCAATGGAGAGCTTCCAGGACCTCACAGGTTCCCGGTAACCTGTGAGGTTGTCGGAACCTGTGAGGTTTGTTGTCGGGATCGGGCCCGGAGCAGGCAGCGGGTCGAAGGCCCGGTCGGTCAGCGCGGCCCGGCGCACAGCAGCATAATCCTTCGAGAGCAAAACATCCAGCGGCACATCCACAAAAGCCGGGTCGGCCACGTAGGCATCCCGGTCTGCCATGGCAAGGTCAATCGCCTGCGTGACGGTGTGGATGTATTGCGGCGAGTTGTATCCCATGCTTTTCAGATCGATCTCCTCCAGCGTTTGGAGGATGAGCGACTCCATGATGCCCTGCGACCACGTGCCGTTGGCGTAAATGGTGTATTTGCCGTAATGCCCGACGACCGGCTCCTCCCAGCCGCCGGTGTAGGTGGCAAGGTCGTCATAGGTGATGAGCCCACCCTCCTGCTTGTGATAGGCTGCGATCTTCTCTGCGATGGGTCCCTTGTAAAAATAATCCCGCACAGCCTGCAAGGCTTCTTCGCGCGTCGCACCGTTGTTCAATGCTTCCTGCTCGGCATTTGACAGCGCTTCCAATGTATTGGCGAGATCGGGGAAGATCATGCGTTCATTCAAATGAACGGGGCGCCACCACTCGCCGCGCGTAAAGACCTTCGAGTTTTCAGGCATGAGGACCGCGAAGCCGATCCGTTCGACCAGCGAGAAATCCAGGTTGCGGACAAGGATCGGATGGGCAGGGAACCCTGCCCGGGCAATCTCGATCGCAGGCTGGGCAAGCTCGCCGAAGGACATACTGCCGCAGTCGCTGAGCAGGCCGACGATCACGTCCGGCGAGGCGGGGATCAGCTGGGCCCAGATATCCAGCTCCGGGACGGTCTCGAAGCCGCGCTCCTTGAACTTTTCGATGGTCGCGGCAGCGGGAGCCTTGCCTGCCCCGATGTAAGACTTGACTTCCCCGGTCGCAGCATTGAAGTACATCGTCGGCGCGACACCGGGGAAGGAGGAGGCTTCGCCATGCGTGACATTGAGCGTCAGCAGCGCGGCGACCGCCGCGTCGCAGGCATTCCCGCCCCGCTCCAGGACGTCGTAACCGGCCTGCGACGACCAGGGCGTCCCTGCCACGATCGCGAACTCGTTCGCTCTCAGGAGCTGTTTTTCGGTCTTCGTCGAGAAGGTGTACTCCATCGGGTCGCGTACGCCCTTTGGAAGGAAGGCGTAAACGACCAGCGCGACGAGGATCAGTCCGAGCAATCCGATGCCGATCCATTTGAAGATGCGTTTGAGCATGATTGGGTCTCCTTTGCGGGTGCAATGATTCTAGCCACGGATGAACACAGATAAACGCAGATGGGCCAGGCACTATCCTCCGGCAATCTTCACTTTATATCCCAGCTTCTGCAAAACCTCGGCGATTCTCTGGCGCTGCTCGCCCTGAATCTCGATCACGCCGTCCCTGACCGTTCCACCGGTGCCGCATTCCTGCTTGAGCCGTTTTGCCAGGGACTTCAGGTCATCGGGGGCCAAGAGCAGATTTTTCACCAGCGTGACCGCCTTGCCTTTGCGTCCGCTCGAATCGCGGTGCAGGTAGACGGTCTGCTGGCGCGGCGGCAGGGAAACCGCGTGTGCCGGTTCATCCTTTTTCTTGCGCAGGTCTCCGCTCTCCGAAGACCAGACCGTGCGATGATCGTCTTTTGACATGGCCGCTGCCAACCTGGAACGTGAGATATTGGAATAGTTTAGCTCAAAATGCAAATCTGAGAGTCCCGGCGAGACTTTGAAAGGGTCACTCGTATAAAATCTGATTTATCAATAAACCTTCGCGAGGTCCTGAAAGGAGGACGGAATGATGGATCAAATCTTCGACTGGTGTGTGAATGTCCTGGTCTACTGGGCGGGCATCCTGGGCATTACGTACAAGGAGATCAACGTGTGGGTCTTTGTCATCCTCTGGCCGATCCTGACGGTCATTCTGATGGGCATCATCGTCCGGCAGCAGAGGACGATTAGAAGTTTGTCAAAGAGACCGGAGGAGCCATGAAAGCTGGACGAGGTTGCCGTGCAGGGGTTAAGAAAGCAGATAAATGTACCTGTGGGGGAAATCCCTACACGAAGATTAAAGCCTCCTCGTGTAAAATAGAGACAGCCAGGTGGATTTCCCTCTTTGCTCATCACATTCCCAACCCGGTACATCACAAACCTCACCAGTGCATATCTCAGCCGGCCGCAGGGTTGATCCTGGCCAGACTTTGCTTCCAACATGTGTTGAAAGGAGTATGACACGATGTTCAAGAAACCTGCCAGGGAACTTGTCAAAGAAGGCGCCGAGGACGTCACTTCAAAGGATATCGAAAAGGTCGTCGATAGATCCGAAGACATCAATCAGAAGTTCAGCGCCAGGGGACCGCTCAAACGTTTTATTGTGGATGCCAGGCTGTTGACCGCGCTCGTCCGGGATTGGCGGGCCGGCAAATACCGCCAGGCGCTGTATGGGACGATCGCGGCAGTTGTGTTTGCGCTGCTGTACGTCTTCAATCCCTTTGACATCATCCCGGACGTCCTGCCGTTCCTGGGCGTCGTGGACGATGCGACCGTGATCGGCGCTTTGCTGATGCTGATCGAACGGGATCTGAGTGAATACAGGAACTGGAAAGAAGGGCAGTTTAGCATTGAAAAAACAAACGGTTGATTTGGCCTTGGCTGTCAGCGGAAAGGAAAATCGTTTTATGAAACGCAAGCGCCTGTCATGGTTTACCCGAGCCGCCAAATGGGCCTCGCGCACTGCGGGCCGGCCCGTCACCTTTACGATTGCCGTCGCGGTGATCCTGATCTGGGCCATCACCGGTCCCATCTTTCAGTTTAGCGACACCTGGCAGCTCGTCATTAATACCGGCACAACCATCGTCACCTTTCTCATGGTGTTCCTCATTCAGAACACCCAGAACCGGGATACCGAGGCGCTGCAGATCAAACTGGATGAACTCATCCGGTCCATGGAAAACGCCCATACCGTGCTCCTCGACCTGGAGGAGCTGGACGAGGAAGAACTGAATGTGATCCGCAAAGATTATCTGAAGCTGGCCCAAAAAGCCAGGGAGGACCTGCGGCGCGGCAAATTGGATACAGGAGTGCCCGACTTATAAGGTCAGACTGTACAGTCAATGAACACAGGCATGATCAAAAAAGATCATGAAATAAGTTCCATGTCGTTGCGAGGAGGAGCACTTCGACAGGCTCAGTGTAAACTCCGCGACGACAAAGCCATCTCAGAAGATTATATTTGGCGGGCGCGAGTCCGCCGCTTTTATTTATTAGTCGTACAATACAGAAAATCCAATGCGAGGCGAACATGAATCCAATCATCGATGTACTAAGGAAGCGCAGATCGGTGCGGGCATACCAGGAGAAGGAGATCAGCGCCGAGGTCCGGGCGGAAATCCTCCAGGCAACCCTGCGGGCGCCCACCGCCGGCAACATGATGCTCTATTCGATCGTGGAAGTCACCGATCAGAAAATCAAAGACCGGCTGGCAGTCAGCTGCGACAATCAACCTTTCATTGCGCGGGCGCCGATGGTCTGGCTGTTTCTCGCAGATTACCAGCGCTGGTTCGATTACTTCCGAGCCTGCGGTGTGGAGGCAGTCTGCGATCAGAAACAGATCCCCATGCGCAAGCCGGAGGAAGGCGACCTCTTCCTGGCCTGCTGCGATGCCCTGATCGCCGCCCAGAACGCGGTCATCGCGGCCGAGTCTTTCGGGATCGGCTCCTGCTACATCGGCGACATCATGGAACAGTATGAAATTCATAAAGAGTTATTCGACCTGCCGCAATACACATTCCCCATTGG
>JBAVVF010000504.1:0-2785 GCA_049697155.1 Anaerolineales bacterium | reverse complement strand
CGCTTCGCCGCCCGGGCGCAGGAGCTCGGCGGGCTTGATGTGGCCATGGCGGGGCAGGTGCGCTGGGCGCCGTGATTGGCCGACGATCGCCGGGAGGGCCTGCGGGGGGGAGCCGTTCGTGCTGCTGGATCGTTCGCTTGCTGCTGGTAGGGCTGGCGCACCGGTCCCGGCCAGGATCCGGGAGGCAAGGGGGACTCGACCCGATACCTGTCACTCCGGCAGCTTGCAAATCCATGCCCCTTCTCGAGGGGGCCACGGCTTTCTGTTCCCGCCCTCTCTCTGCTTGTACTGGAGCTGCAAATGACACCCGGCCATTCGCAGGATTGCTGGCCGCCGCCTCATGAAGCGCCTGATCTTCCCGCGTCGGACGCTGTTGTGCGGCTGATCTCCGCTGCTTTGCTGCAGCGGCCTCATCGAGGCGTCAGCTCCCGCCCGACGCGCTGCCTGCGACCAGCCCTGATTAGGCGCCTTCGCGCCTGGTTCCGAGCGGCAGTTGCTTTACATGACCGTCAGGCTCGGGGCGCTCACCCCGAAGAGCATGTGCCGGAGGGCGCTGTTACCGGCAAAACCCGGCGTGAACCAAAAAGCATGGGAGGTTGAGGCACGGCTTGATGCGGGTGGAGCCGTGTGTCATTCAGCTGATGGTGCCAATCAGAGATTCCCAGACATGGGCGGGATGGCAGCCGATCATGGCCGCTAGGTTAGGCCGGGCTCGATGATATGATTGATCGAACTATGAGGGGGTACGCTCGCGGAATCGAGGGAGATGTCGCGAGCTATGAAGACAGCATCACGCGGGACGCGCGGCCGTCACTGCGTTCGGTTGTGCTAGTCTACGAGGATCGAAAGGCATGGATTGCGCGCGCGTGGAGGAACAATCTTTCGCGCCACGGAGCGGAGCTTGCTTCGCACTGGCTCTTAAGCGTCGACAAGGTGGAGCGCACCTGTGCGAGCCTGTCGGTCGCTGCAAGCCGGGCTCAAGTTTCTGTTGAACTGTACGAGCTCGACGACTTTGTCCGCCGATTTCAGTGGCCCGCAGATGAGGAGAAAAGATCGCGCACTCTCTTGTGGAATATTACCGATGGTGTGTTGGGCTTTAGGGGATCACATTTGGTTTCGCTGGCTGAATTGAGCGGTATGCCATATTTTGGCTCTCCTCCGTTCGCGCACCAGCTCGCGCAAGACAAATTCAAGCTCTATTTATTGTGCAAAGCGATAGGTATTCGGACAGCAGCGTGTGCGCTTGTCGAGAATGGCGAGATCATAGGTACGTGCTCGACTTTGTCGGCTGAAGGCGCGTACTTCGTCAAGCCAAATTCATTGGGCAATAAGGTGGGGATAGGTCCCGGTTCTCTGTGCAAGAGCTTGACCCAGGCGCGGCACCAAGCATTGCAGCTGCAAACCCTGCTTCGAGACAGGGCGGTTGTCCAGTCGTTCGTAGGCGGTCCAGAAATCAGGGCGACGTACATAAATGCAGGCGCGGCTCAAGATGTACCGGTATATGGCTTCGATGTCATAGATGAACACCTCGAGGGCGAGCATTTCGTGGATTTCCGCGGGCGTGAAAAGAAGTACAGGCAGTTCGTCAATTTTCGGACATGGACTGGGTACGGCACCGATCGCAGGGAGCGCGCTCTCAGCGAGATGATCGAAGCCCTCCGGCTTCTTGGCCAGCACGTAAGGGTGAAGGACTATTTTGCAGTCGATTTCCGCTTGGATGCTGCCGGCAACCCGTTCATGCTGGATTTCAATCCTGGAGCATTTCTCTACGGCGACGACGTTGAGGGGTACACCCGCTCGGCATTCAAACTGCGGCTATCTGGTGCGCTGTTCCGCGCGATGGAGCATTCGCATCGCAATCAATCTGGGAATGGATTAGCCACGTCGAATATCGCGTTTCGGGTCTAGTGGGTCAGAGTTTTAGAGTTTTCGAAGCGTCGATATATTTGAGGAGCGCAGCTCCGGCTTCCTCATTAACGATGCCTCTGGATACATTGTAGGTTCGGTTGTTTAGCACCTGTGCGTGCTTCTCTGGAGTAACACGGACCAGGACAATGCGGTCCGCATAAAGGGCTGTCGTACTGCTCGCTCATCGTGGCTTCCACTGCGCTGGATGCAAGTAATCGACGAGAGGCGGAGCGCACATAGTCTAGATAGGACCGAGAGGTTGTTAACACATTCATTAGGCGACCATTTAGCAATCTGCGGTTGTCATTAAAAAATCGATATCCTTCGTCTGGTGGTGATATCATGTAGTCTACGCTTATGGACAGGCATTCATTCTTTTTCAAGCTCGGCAGTGTTTTTGTACTAATATATCGAATGCCTCCTCTATGGATAGAACCGAAAATATCAGTTGTTTGCTAGCTTTTATCTTCTCTGCGTCCTCGATGGTAATATCGATTGCCTTGTCGCGATCAAAAGTGTAGCGGCGAAGCTGAAAATTGTCAGAAGACGGGGCCATGTTCCCTCCTGTTATGAGGAAGAAAGGTGCTGCAGGTAATACTAGAGATTTCTCCACTCGATGTGGGTCATGCCAGGACCTATCTGCGGAAAGGCGCGTCGCGCGCCCCTTTGCAGAGCACTCGACGAGGATGGTGAGGGGAGAAGAGAGCCACAGCGTCCCCCCTCCCCTTGACGGGGAGGGGTCGGGTGTGTGGTGAAGGAGGGTATGAACCGGGCTGAGTCCTGACAGTTTAGACCGGGTTGATTCCTGACAGGTCACGCTTCGTCTGATTCGAGGGAGGATCAGGCGATGCCCTTCAGGGAGACCAATCCTGTGGCA
>JBAVVF010000503.1:0-10307 GCA_049697155.1 Anaerolineales bacterium | reverse complement strand
GTACAGCGCAGGCCATCCAGTACTTCCCGGAGGCCAACTACCATGGGACTGACTCTTTCGTCGTCACCGTCGAGGACGGGGATGGCGGGCTGGATTCGGTCACAGTCAACGTGACGATCGAGCCGGTCAACGACCTGCCGGTGATCGCGGAAGGGGCATCCGTCGCGGTCATCATGGATGAAGACGGTTCCCCAACGCCCTTCAACCTGACCCTGCACGCTTCCGATCTGGATGCAGACGCGATGCTCACCTGGAGTCTTGCTTCCCCTGCAGGCAATGGCACCGCCGAGGTCAGCGGAACAGGCGAGACCATGCCGGTTGCTTACACCCCATCCACCGGCTATTACGGCTCCGACAGCTTTGTCGTCGAGGTTACGGATGGGACAGATCGCGCGTCCATCACGGTCGATGTCTTTGTGAACCAGGCCGGCAACACGCCGCCCATCATCGCCGAGGGGGCTTCCACTGCGCTCACGATCAGCGAGGATGGGAACCCGACGCCGTTTGAATTGTCCCTGCACGCCAGCGATGTGGATGGGGATCCAAGCTACTGGTTTGTCAGCACACCCGCCGGGCACGGTATTGCCGGTGCCAGCGGAACCGGCAGTTCGAAAGCCATTTATTACACTCCCGCCCCGGACTATTATGGAGATGACTCCTTCATCGTCACGGTGGAAGACGGTCATGGCGGCGCGGTCACCTTTACGATCGGCGTAACGGTCGAGCCGGTCAGTGATCCGGTGTCCATCGCCGAGGGGAATCAGGTGGTCGTGGACATGGACGAGGACGGCTCCCCCACTCCCTTCGGCCTGACCCTGCATGCCGAGGACCCCGACCCGGCTGAGACGCTCACCTGGAGCATCCTCACCCCGGCCAGTCATGGGTCCGCAGCCATCAGCGGCACGGGCATTTCACAGGCGGTGACCTATACCCCCAGCCTTGAGTACGCCGGGACGGATTCTTTTGTCGTCCAGGTGGATGACGGCACATCCTCGGACACCATCTCAGTCTATACGGTCATCCATGCCGTCAACGATCCGGTCAACATCAGCGAGGGCGACTCGATCCTGGTGTCCATCGACGAGGACGGCAGCCCGACGGCCTTTGCCTTGATCCTGAATGCAGTCGACCCGGATGTCGGCGAAGCCCTCACCTGGAGCATCAGCACGCCGGCCGGGCACGGTACTGCCTCCGCCAGCGGGCCCGGCGCCTCGAAATCCATCGGCTACATCCCCGAGGCCAACTACATCGGCTCGGACATGTTCGCCGTGCAGGTCACGGATGGGGCTAACACGGATTTCATCACGGTCAGCGTCACGATGGCGTCCGTCAACGACAGTCCTGCCGATATTGGTCTTTCCGCTGCCGGTGTGCAGGAGAACCTGCCGTCGGGCACCGTTGTCGGGAACCTGACCTGCACCGATGTCGATCTCGGCGATTCGTTCATCTATAGTCTTGCCGCCGGTCCAGGCGATGTTGACAATAGTCTCTTTGCCATCGTTGGCAATGAACTGCGCACGGCAGCCGTCTTCGATTACGAAGCCGGCAGCGCCTATTCGATCCGGGTCCGCGCGACCGACGGCGGCGGACTACATCACGAGAAGGTTTTTGCCATCCCGATCACGGATGCCAATGCAGCGCCCACCGATATTGCCCTTTCCAACAGCAGTGTGATGGGGAACATGCTTTTGGGGACCCTGGTTGGAAGATTCAGCGCGACCGATGCTGAACCGGCCGCCGCGCCGTTTGCCTACGCCCTGGTCCCCGGGACCGGCGACGAGGATAACGGTTCCTTCACCATATCCGGCGACCAGCTGCTGACAGATGAAGTGTTTGACTTTGCGGCAAAGAATACCTATTCCATCCGAGCACGTGTCACTGATACAGGCGGAATGTCCCATGAGGAAACCTTCAGCATCGCTGTCACTGCCAACAACTATAGACCCATCCTGCTGGAGCCGGCCAACACAGCCAGCCTCCTGAATAACCGGCCGGCATTCGATTGGCTGAGCGTTCCGGACGCGATCAATTACAACATCCTGATCAGCAGGAATAATACGCCGACGACCCAGGTGGTCAACCTGACGGTCACATCCTCCAGCTATGCGCCTGCTGTCGATTTGCCTGCGGGAACGCTCCTGTATTGGAAGGTTCGCACAAAGTGGGCCGGCGGTTACAGCCCCTGGTCCGAGGCTCGCATGCTCATTACGGCCCGGCCCCCATCGGTCCCGACCCTGGTCAGCCCGGCGACGAATGCCCTGGTAACGAATTACAGCCTCAAACTGGATTGGAACAATTCAACGGTTCCGGCCGGCGCGCCGGATTTCCAGCACTACCAGATCCAGGTGGCAACCGACCTGGATTTCGAAGAAATAGACACTATCTACCTTGAGACCAGGACAGTATCTGAATTTATCCCGCCAGTTCCCTGGACGGCAAACACAAAATACTACTGGCGCGTGCGGGCAGTGAATGCACTCGGCCAGTACAGTACCTGGTCGCTGGTGCGTTCCCTCCGGGCGGCCATGGCGGCACCTGTTCCATCCATGCCAGACAACGACACTGCACCCACCCTGGTCACCACCATGCCCACCTTCCAATGGGGCGATGTGGATGGGGCTGCGAAATATACCATCCAAATCTCGAAGAATGCGAACCTCAGTTCGCCGGTCGTAAATAAGATCGTGCCCACCTCGGAGTACATTCACGCTCCCGGCTTGTCCAGGAATACCATTTACTACTGGCGCGTGCGCGCCGAGGGGCCTAATGGTCCTGGCTTATGGTCTGCTAGTTGGACCTTCAAAACAGGCAACCCGCCAACCGCACCTGTGCTGCTGGCCCCGGCAAACAACATTCTGCTGACCAGTTACCAGCCCACCTTGAGCTGGAAGGCAGCTGCACCTGCCACCGGCACAACAGTCTCTTATTACTACCTGCAGGTTGCCCTCGACCCGGGTTTTACCAGCCTGGTGATCGACGAAAGCCGGGGACTGGACCTGTCCTATCATTTTACGAATGGACTGGCCCCCAGCAAGACATTCTACTGGCGCGTGATGGCCTTCGGCAGCAACGGCCATTACAGCCCCTGGTCAGTGGTCCGCATCTTCCGTACGCCGCTGGCGCTTCCAACCCTGCTCCTACCCTCACCAGGAGAAGTGACCACGCTGCGCCAGCCGCTCTTCGACTGGGATGAAGTACAATTTGCGACCAGCTATACCATTCAGGTTTCGCTTAGCCCGACCTTTACCACTCTTTCGGTAAATGTCACACGGACAGCAACCACTTATACGCCGACAACCAATCTTCCGCTGGGCACCCTCCACTGGCGTGTCCGAGCCAACGGTCCTAACGGTCCCAGCCCCTGGTCATACAGCACGGTGGTGATTTCCGTGCCATAACTGCTTCCTGGCAGAAATGGGTCTTACAGCCGGTGCTGATCGGAGTGCTGCACTCCCTTTCAGCACCGGTATTCGATTCCGTTGGAACAGATCCGGCTGAAGTTACCTCTTCATAAGCTCCATCAAAAACGACTTCAGCACCAGGGCGCTGTTGTGCTCGGTATCGCGGGCACTGTAGAGCAGGGTCACGTTTCCCTGTTTCGCCGCCTCCAGGATCGGTCGCCAGGGCTCTGGATTACCTTCCAGTTCCGCCCGGTAGCGCCGCTGGAATTCCTGCCATTTGCCGGGATCATGCCCGTACCAGCGCCGCAGAGGCCGGCTGGGAGCGACATCCTTCAGCCAGGCCTTCATCTTCAGTTCCTCCTTCACCGGCCCGGGCATCTTCGTACACGCGTTTGATCCTGAGCATGGACCTTCCTTTCAGAGTCTCCCAATGAAAAACCCGCCTTTCAGCGGGTCCCGTAATCACTGCTCACTGAACACTGATTACTGTTTGAGTGCCGAGGGCGAGATTTGAACTCGCGACCAAGGGCTTATGAGTCCCCTGCTCTACCACTGAGCTACCTCGGCGTGGCGTAGAGCGCCGCAAATATTACTATGGGAGGATAGGTTTGTCAACATACATCTATTGACCTTCACAAGAAAGTTTGTACATTCTTTTGCCACGGATTCCCACGGAAAATCTTTTAAAATCAGTGCAAATCCGTGCAATCTTTGGCTGCAAATTATGGGGATTCACTTCCTCCGGTCAGACATTATCAGACCGGGTACGATATAATAGAGACAGGAGGCAGCGTTGCTATGAAGATCCTTGTCCTCGACAAAGACGTGAAGGAACGCGGTGTCATCCAGCAGGTACTTCAGCAGGGCGGCCACGAGATCGTCGCGGCGGAGGACACTGAAACCGCCATGTGGATCCTGCAGCAGGGCGAAATACGCTTCATCCTCGCCGACCGGGTCACCACCGATATTGACGAAAAGCAGTTCATCCAGCGCGTCCGCGCCGCAAAACCTCCCTACTACATTTACATCCTTTTGATCGCGGCCAAGGTCCAGGAAAGCGACCTGAGCGTCCCGCGTACCGGCGCCGACGATTACCTGCACAAACCATTCTCTCCCATTGAATTGAAATCAAGGGTGCACATCGGTGAACGCATCCTGAGCCTGGGAGATAATCTTGTGCAGGCCAAGGGCACCCTGGACAATACCGCCATGTTCGACACGCTCACCAACGTGCTGAACCAGAAAGCCTTCATTGCCTTATCGCGCGGCGAGCTGGAACGCGCCCGCCGCGGACAATCTCCATTCAGCCTGATCGCGCTCGAGATCGATAATTTCGAGTCCATCAATGCCGAGCATGGCGAGAATATCGGGAATGATGTATTGAACGTCATGGCCAGGGCGATCCGCGAGAAAAGCCGTCCCTACGACGGTCTCGGGCGCTATGAGGACAATATGTTCCTGATCGCGCTTCCGGGTGTGATCGGACAGGATGCGGAGAAGGTTGCCGACCGCATCATCAAGGGCATTCTCAACACGAGCATCTCCCTGCTGGACGGCCGCGAACTCAAAATCGGCGTCAATGCCGGGATCGTCGCCTCCATTCGCATCACCGCCGCCACCGAAATGGATACCCTGCTCGAACAGGTCAAGCTGGCAGTGGCGCAGGCCAGGCGCGAGGGCGGAAACCGGTCGTACATGGTTTTCATCTAAATCGCTTATCGAGTCGGCGGCGGGTCTCGACCACCAGGTTTTTCACAAAAACCATTGCAGCAGAAACAACGCGACCATCCCGGCGATGATCGTGATCAGTGTGTTTTTGCTGAACCACGCCACCACGATGGCTGCCAGGCCGGCCAGCAGGCGGGCGTTATCCAGCGCTAGATTCCACGCTCCGTCCGTCAGAAAGAGCTCGGGGAAAATGATCGCCGAGAGGACCGCCGGCGGGACATAATGCAGCGCCTTGCGCAGCGTTTCGGGGACCTGGAACCTGCCAAACAGGTAGATCAGCGAAAAGCGCATCCCGAACGTGATCAACCCGCCCAGCAGCATGACCAGCCAGATATTCATGAAATCTCCTTTGGAGATTCTTTCCCCTCCAGAATTGTTCCGACCAGTATTCCAACCAGAGCCGCCAGGATCAAGCCGAGCTTATAGGGCAGGGAAAAGGCGAGCAGTGCGACCAGTCCCGCCGATAACGCCGCGGCGATCGCCGCCCGGTTCTTCAGGACCGGGACGACCATTGCAATAAAGGTCAGGGGTAAGGCAAAGTCCAGCGACCACTCTTCGGGGATGGCAGCGCCCAGGAAGATTCCCAGCGCCGTGCTGATCTGCCAGTCCAGCCACAGCGCGGCTCCCGCGCCGAGCAGGAACCAGTGCGCATGCGGAGTAATGCCGTCTTTTTCATACTGAATGATGGTCGGGGCATAGGCCTCGTCGGTGAGGAGATAGCTCAGCAGGGCCTTCCAGCGCGTCGGGAGGGCGGCCAGGTACGGGGCCAGCGAAGCGGAATACAACATATGCCGCAGGTTGACCACCGCGATGGTCAGGACGATCACGAAGCCCGGCACCGAATCGTGCACCAACTGGGCCGTGATGAACTGCGCCGAGCCTGCAAACACAATGGATGACATCATCTGCGCGGCCGGAGTGGAAAGCCCCGCATTGAGCGCCAGCGCGCCATAGATCAAACCAAATGGGAAAACACCGATCAGGAGCGGAACTTCAGCCTGAACGCCCGCCCGGAAACTTTTGAATTGTTCGCTCATTGATATTTATTAACCGCCGTAGACGGGAATAGTTGCTGCGGGGTATCAAATGCCGTCAAAGCCCGCTCCACTCAGCCGGTCGTTATGCCTTCACTCCTCCGCAAAAACTCGCGGATTGAGATGGCCGCCGCGGCGCCCTCCCCCACCGCCGAAGCGACCTGTTTGGTACTGCCATGCCGCGCATCTCCGGCGACGAAGATTCCGGGGACACTGCTCTCGAAGGGCAGCGGCTCCATCGCCTGCATATCTTTCCCATGCGTTATATCGTGACCGGTCAGCACAAAACCCTGCGGATCGAGTTCCGCATAACCTTTAAGAAAGGACGTGTTCGGCACCTGGCCGATGAAAATGAAGGCAGCCGCCGGATGCAATGATTCCGCCTCGCCGGTTTTTGTGTTGCGTACTTTCAGCGTTTTCAACTTCGAGTTATCCCCTTCGATCGACTCCACCACGGTATGATACTTTACGTCGACGCGTGAACCCGGTTCGCTGATCTTTTCCAGCGCGACGCGGCTGGCGGCCAGACGGTCGCCGCGGGCCAGCAGGGTCACCTTTTCGGCGAAGCTGGTCAGATGCAGGCCTTCCTCCACAGCCGAGTTCCCGCCGCCCACAACGACAATTTCCTGCGCGCCCTTGTAGAAAGGCCCATCGCACGTCGCGCAGAAGTGAATGCCTGCACCGACGTAATCGTCCTCCCCGGGGACATTCAGCCGCCGGTAGGAGGCGCCCGTCGCGATCAGGACCGCCCGCGAATGGTAATGCTTGCCATCCGACGTGTAAACCTCGTGATAGCCCGACTCCAGCTCAAGTTTTTCAACGTCCAGTGCCTGCAAAATTTCCACGCCGAAACGGCGGGCCTGCTGCACCACGCGCTCGGAAAACTCCTGCCCACTGATGCCTTCCGGGAAGCCGGGGAAATTGTCGAGCCCGACCGTGATGCCGGCCTGTCCGCCCAGGCCGGAGCGCTCGATCAGGAGCACGTCCGCGCCTTCGCGTGAGGCGTAGATGGAGGCGGTCAGGCCCGCCGGGCCGCCGCCGATGATGATCAGATCGTAGTAGGTCTTTTTCGCCTCGGTCGTAAGTCCGAGTTTCTTTGCCAGATCGGCATTGGTCGGTTCGACCAGGAACGAATCGTCTTCAAACACGATGAGAGGGATGATGCGCTTGCCATTATTTTTTTCCAGGACGTAGGCTTCACCCGCCAGATCCTGCTCGATATCCACCCAGCGATAGGGAATGAACTGCTCTCCAAGAAACTTCTTCGAACGGCGGCAATCGGGGCACCAGTACGCGCCATAGACGGTCACTCTGGGTTCGGCCATGTACGTTTCTCCTCGGTATCGAGTTTACTCGGTGTTGACGACCCGCCTATGGTTTTAATTTCCCCAGGCGCAATGACAGAAACAAAATGACATTATTTTACGGAAGAAACCATTAGAGAGCCACTCTTGTCCGTGTATTCCGTGAAATCCGTGTACAAAAAGAAGATGACAATGACTTAGAGTGTCTCTAAGTCAGCGGATGCCAGCGGAATGCCAGAAGCATCGCCAGGATACCCAACAGGATGGCCGCGGCATTAAAGAAAACGCTGATCTCCGTGGTCTCGCGGGTGGCAATGACATAGGTCGGCAGATCTGCGAACACCTGCCGGAGATCATCCGCGCTTTCGGCAAGGTAATACTTGCCGCCGGTCATGTCGGCGATCTGCGTCAGGGTTTCTTCATCGATCTCCCTGCGGAACCCGCCCCCGCCGCCGCCAAATCCGCCGCCGCCAAAACCGAACCCTCCGCCAAACGGATCACCATCGCCGCAGTTCATCGGGGATGTGTTGTTGGTGGTTCCAAACCCGATCGTATAAACCTTCACGCCGCGCTCCACAGCCTGCTCTGCAGCCGTCAACGGATAAGGGCCGGCGTTGCTGGCGCCGTCGGTCAGCAGAACGATGATATGCGGCGATTCCTCGGCAGAAGTCGTGGAGGGATCCACGGGATCGGCGCTCAATTCGCTCGGCGCGACCCTCTGATCCACTTCGGCGATCGCATCCAGCGAGCGGAGGATCGCGCTGCCAATGGCCGTCCTGCGGGCCGGGACCAGCGAGTCGATCGCATCCTCCAGCGATCTTACATCCGTTGTGGGCGGCTTGATCAGTTCCGCAAAGCCTGCAAACGCAACGATCCCCACCTGCCGGCCTGAACTGTTATCGCGGACAAAGGAGAGGGCCGCATCCTTGGCCACCTCCAGGCGATTGGGCTGGATATCCGTTGAGCACATGCTCAGCGACACATCCAATGCCAGAACGACCGTCGCCTTATTGGAGGGGATGATTACGGTCGCAACCGGCCGTCCCAGCGCAAACACCAGGCTGGTCAGCGCCAGCAGGAACAGCACGAACGGCAGATGTCTGCTCAGCCAGGACTGGCGCAGCGCGGCTTCACGCACCAGGGACAAGCTCGAATAGCGCACCGTGAAGCGCCGGCGTCGTCTCAGCAGCCAAATATACACCGCGACGGTCAGCGGAATCAACAGCAATAGATATAAAAAGCCGGGCCACAATAAACTCATCTAACACATCCTTTACAGGTAAACGGGAGTCTGGCTGAAAAGCTTATGGCACGTGACCGAACCAAAGGAGCGAAAGCATGCCGCCCATCAAAAGAACCAGCATACCCAGGCCCGCAAAAATGGAGGTCATTTCGATTTCTTCCGGCTTGACGGACAATTTCGGTTCGAGATCAGCATAGATCCTTTCCAGTTGTTCCTCGTCGCCGGCGTTGTAGTAGCCTGCATTGGTGATACTCGCGATGTACTGCAGTATGGGCTCATTGAGGCTGGTATGAACGCTGAAGCCTTCCACCTCGATGATCGAGCCTTCAGGGCTGCCGATCCCAACCGTGTAGATGCGCACACCCAGGTCGGCGGCCAGGTCCGCGGCCATGACCGGATCCGGTTCCTGGTTATTCTCCCCATCCGTGAGCAGAACGATCGCGGCCGACGGATACCAGCCCTGCGGCGCATCCACCGGCTCGACGCTCTCCGGCGATACGGTCTCGGCTGACGAGCTGATCGTCTTCAAAATGGGCTGATCGCCGGCATCCAGGGCAATGGTATTCAAGGCCACCAGGATTCCATTCCCAATGGAGGTACCGCGCCGGGGTACCAGGCGATCGATCGTGGCCAGCGTCTCATCCCGGACGTGGGTGGGAGGCTGCACCGAGATGCCTCCATCGCTGAAGACCACCACACCGATCGCAACTCCGCCAGGTTGGTTCTCCACGAACTGGCGGGCCGCGGCCTTGGCCGCCTCCATGCGGGTCGGCTGAAAATCCTCGGCGGCCATGCTGCCCGAAACGTCGAAGGTCAGGATGACGGTACCTTCGATCTTCGGCACACTGACCGTAGCCTGCGGGCGCGCCAGTGAGAAAACAAGGATCGTAATCCCCGCCAGGAAAATCGTGGCCGGGACGTGACGGCGAAAGCCAATCCCGCTTCCCAGGGCATCGTGCACGAGCCCAAGACTGCCGTAACGGGCCGCGAACCTGCGCCGGCGGGCCTGCAGCTGCAGGTACACCAGCACCAACAAAGGTATGCCGAATAATGCCAGTAAGAGTGTGGGCCAGATAAATGACATGGTTATCCTTGAAACGGGGACGACCGGAGTCGTCCACTCCGCTATTTCCGGCGCTTTTTCCTCTGCTGGGCAAAGCGCACGATGGCCCGAACCAGGTCGTCTTCGGTGGAGAGCGATAACGCATCCACGCCGGCGCGCTTGAACGACTCGTTCAAGGCCGCCTCCCGCTTCAGGGCCGCCTCGTGAAAGCGCTGGCGGAATTTACGGTCGTGGGTATCCACGTGCAATTGCTCGCCGGTCTCGGCGTCCTCCATCACCAGCACGCCCAGGTCGGGCAGTTCCACCTCACGCGGATCCCACAAGCGGATGGCCAGCACCTCGTGGCGCTGGTTCAACAGGCTCAGCGGCCTTTCCCAGCCCGGTTCGCTGATGAAATCGGAAATGACGAAGACCAATGACCGGCGCTTGATCGAATTCAAGGCGTTGCGCAGGAATAAATCGAGATTTGTAAACGGGGCGCGCGGCAGGCGCGGCTGGTGGAGCATGTCGTTGATCAGGCGCAGGACCTGGATC
>JBAVVF010000502.1:0-2405 GCA_049697155.1 Anaerolineales bacterium | reverse complement strand
AACCAGGATCGGACCGCATCCGCTGTGGCGCTCGAGCCCACGTCCCTCCAGCCAATAGGGCGAAGCACATTTTTTGCCGCTGCACGGGTCTGCCCGGAACTGGCCATTACAATTACGGAGATACTCTGTGAACGGGTGCGCTGGCTGAGTGACTCGGTGGAAGACTATGCGCTGCTCTCGCTGGATCGCAGACTGGCTCGACGCCTTCTTCTGCTTCACGACCAGTTTTCCGGTCCCGACGGTACAATTGAGATTGCGCAAAGCGACCTGGCCGATTTCGCTGGAGCGACTCGCGAGTCAACAAATAAGATACTTATGCACTGGAAGAGCCTGGGATTGATCTCTCTGAAGCGACGGACCATTCATCTCATGGACAGGGCAAAACTCGATCGGATCGCCTATGAAATAGGCTCCTCCTAAAACTCCACAGTTGTTACCACTGCGATAAAACAGCTTCTACTTATGTTTTCTTGAGAATAACGAAGCGGCAACTACATACGGGTTATTTGCTGCGAGGTCGTATAATGGTGATTGCTGCTTGTCAGATTGCCAATCCTTTTCATCGACCAATTGTGAATCGACTCCGGCTGCGGGATCTGCGTTCAGCCGGGAAGCCCTTGGATGGTGCAAGTACTTAAAGCAGCGCTGGAGAAAAGACCTGTCTACTCCTGCGGTGCGCGCTGTTGGCATGATGGCAGAGCCAAGTGCGGCCATTCCAGTCGCAATGAATAACTTGTTCATAGGTATCTCCCTGAATGAGTTGGTTTGAGATTATTGACTATGAATCAAGTTACCGGTGCCCATGCGGTCCCGATGTAACCTAGCTTACACTTCTAAATCAGAATCCAGGGGGTTCAACGATTGCAGCATCACCCGGCGCACCCGACGAGATCGTTCTCATCCTTCCATCGAATGTCCGCTTTGGCGGTGATCTCAATTGATCGACGCAACACTTTAATCTTTGTTGGAAAGATGGAGTGTTGGAATGATTTGTTACTGAAAAAATCACCAGCCGGATCTTCGGCGCAATTCCGTCCAAGACCAGCGCTTATTGGGCCGCTACGTAGCCGGCGGTGACCTCGTCCTTGTGGGCAGCGAAGGCTCCCAGGACTTCGTTCTTTTCTTTTTCCGGCACCTTGAATGTAACAAGAGTCCGTCCGAGTTCCGCTGCGACCACCTATCGCCTTGGCAAGACGCATTGCTGGCACGTGATCGGACCTGATCACGTGCCAGCGCTAATCAGCCTGCGTCAGATCGAGAACCAGAGCCAGACAAAATGGGGTCTCCGGCGGCACCTGCGGTGCCAACGGCCATTGTGCCACCAACGCCGGCATACACGGCGCCAGCGGCGAACACGGTGCCGGTGACGTCTACCTGTGTAGTGGGCGAGTTCGAAACCGTCATCCAGTTCCCCTAACGGCCCGCCAGATTCGGGAAGCTTGGGAAGGATAGAGTCAGACTGGGGTGCGGGCCCTCCCAGCGGAACCGCGGTTAGCGCCTGAGCCTGGCGGGGCAAAACAAGGGCTATCCCGGTTGTGCCGACCACGCCGAGCAGACCTGTAACAAACAATCTCCTGTCCATCGCTGTCTCCTTCTCACAAATTTCAAAAGTTACAAGACCCCCCAAACACTTAGAACTACTTACGGCCAGAATGGTTCCCCAGATTGAAGCATTGCAGAATTTTTTGGCGTCGCGCGATCTTCGGGGCGGTTGCAAGACAGAAGTGAAGTCTATTCGGCCACGGGCTGGGCAATGCTATCTGCGATGGCAACGGGTGCATTCTGCTTCAGAATCAGGCCAACTGTCATGGACCCGGCAATTGCCGTCAACAGGATGAACGCAAATCCGATGTTGCGGAAAAACCCAATGTCGGCGGTTTCATTCTGTGGGGTTGGCAAGAGCATGTTGTTTCCTCTGGTCTTTGCTTTTTAGTTACCAGAGGGTTACGCCACCTTCCCTGTACGCAGCTTGAAGCCGCCATTCATCAGCCGTTCATATTCGGGCCGCGACATTGGGCTGTGGCGTTTAGTCATGAAACAGGGGCTTCGGTGCTTTATTGCGCCGGACAACCGGTTTTGCCGCATAAAATTGTGTTTTCCGACCCGCTTTTGGCATGATCTGATGTGCCCCGATTCCGCTCAAAAAACCGACCCGAATCCAGCCCCAAAAACCGTAATTAACCGTTTGTTATTACTAAACATTAACTTTCGCCGCCATTCCTGACTTTTCTATTCATCCCCAGTTCAGCTACCCCCCTCTAAAACGGGTGTCAGAAAGGCGACAGCGGAATGTTTAGAAGTTTGAAATTTGTGGCGATAGCGTTGGTGGCATTGTTTGTCGCCGAGCCTGCCGTTGCCCAGTTCAAGCCCAATGTCCGGGTGACCGTGCCCTATCTCCGGAAAGT